>JAJPXW010000094.1 GCA_021205255.1 Burkholderiales bacterium | reverse complement strand
TATTCCTAACATGCCTGAGGAAAAAATGCTTGGGGCAGTAGTAACCCGATTAGGACGAAGACATGCCGCCCAAGCTGTTATCGATGAAATTAATCCACGGGGAGAAAAGATATTTTGGATGGGCGCGGCCGGAGAAGCTAAGGACTATGAAAGAGGAACAGACTTCTGGGCAGTCTCCCACGGGTATGTCAGCATGACTCCTTTGCAAGTGGATATGACTAACTACAGCCAGCTAGAAGAATTTAAGAATTGGTGGAATAACTAATTAACAATTCTCTTAAAATGGTTAACTCTCATTTGTTATGAACTTGGGCATAATCTTTGAGTTCACCCTTTTTCTCAGATCTATAAGAATTTAATAAGACGGAAGGACAAATGCAGGCCGCTGTGAAGTATTGGTATGTATTGACATCTGTGGTTGTAACACTGGCCGCCACCGGATGTTCCTTTATAGGAGACAATAGAGCTCCAGTCATCGATCGCAGTGCAACGACTGTCTATACAGTCCAACCAGGAGACACTCTTTATTCCATTTCAAGAAGGTACGGCGTTGATCCAATGAACGTAGCTAGGGACAATCAGCTTGAGAACCCCTCCATGCTAAACGTCGGCCAGAGACTAAGAATTAATGTGGCCCGTGGAAGTATTCCAGATATTCCGACCACGCATACATACGGACAGGTGGGCGCAATCCAACCTGCTCCCGCCCCAGCTCCAGCACCCGCACCTGTGGCTAGTCCGGAAGTTGCCGCCGCAGCCGCAGTGCCTCCAGCTCCTCCTACCAGAAATCTTGATGAACCTATCGCAGGGAATCCTAATTCGCCATTTGTCTGGCCGGCTAAAGGCAAAATCGTTAAAGGCTACGGCGGAGAAAACAAAGGACTTGATATTGGTGGCAGGGAAGGAGATCCAGTTGTTGCCGCTGCCGATGGTCAGGTAATTTTCGAAGGCACTATGCGCGGTTATGGTAATTTGGTCATTGTTAAACACAATCCAACCTACGTAACGGCTTATGGCCATAACAAGAACATTCTGGTCAAACAAGGTGCCACGGTTAAGAAAGGCCAGCAGATTGCAGTTATGGGTAAGACTGAAAGCGGCGAACCAAAAGTGCACTTTGAAGTCAGAAAATTAGGCAAGCCAATCGATCCTGCCGAAATGCTTCCTAATAGATAGGAAGCTGGGACCTGACTTTTGCCAGACGTGAAAATGGGCAAGAACAAGAAAAATAAACACGAACTTTTTACGGCAGAAGTCGAGTCCCTTGACCAAGAAGGAAGGGGCGTTGGCCGCCAGGAGGGTAAGGTCGTTTTCATAGAAGGCGCTTTGCCAGGCGAAACAGTTGAATATGTTCGCATTCGCAATAAGCCTTCCTATGAAATCGGTGCAGCCCGTGTCATCTTTAACGAGTCGCCATTAAGGACAACACCCCGTTGTCCTTATTTCGGCATGCAAGAGGGTAGTTGCGGTGGTTGCGCAATGCAACATCTCGAACCCTACGCCCAGGTTGCCATTAAACAAAAAGTTCTTCTTGACGCTTTGACCCATATAGGCAAAGTGCGTCCTCAATATTTACTGCCTCCCCTCTACGGCCTTTTCTGGGGTTATCGCAATCGGGCTAGGCTTTCAGTTCGCGACGTAAAGAAAAAAGGCCAAGTGCTAGTAGGCTTCAGGGAAAGAAAATCCAACTTCATTGCCGATATGAAGTCTTGTGAAGTATTACCTAGACGAATGAGTGACTTACTAGTTCCATTAAGAGAATTAATCGGCTCTTTGAGTGTGTATAAAGAGCTCCCACAGATTGAAGTGGCGATTGCCGACGATGTCATTGTCTTAGTACTTCGCTTGCTTGCGCCTTTAACTGATTTGGATAAGGAAAAACTAGAGGAGTTCCAGAAGAAGTACAAAGTTGAGTTTTGGTGCCAGCCAAAAGGACCGGATTCAGTTTATCCACTTGATCCTGAAAATGCAGACCATCTCAAACTTAAGCATCCGGAATTCGGCACTGAAATTACTTTCTTGCCAACAGATTTCACTCAGGTCAACCATCAGCTTAACGATAGGATGGTTACCCGAGCTATCAGGCTTCTTAAATTAGCACCGAAAGACAAAGTGGCCGATTTCTTCTGCGGCTTAGGAAACTTTACTTTGCCAATAGCTACTCGGGCTGGTGCCGTTAAGGGTATGGAAGGTGCTCAAGGACTTGTTGACAGAGCCAATATCGGTGCAAGAGCCAATGGCTTGCAGGACAAGGTTTCTTTCGAGACTAGAGATCTTTTTAAGTGGACCACTGAAGATTGGGATCGTCTATGGGAATAAATGGGAGGAGTCGATAAGGTACTTCTTGATCCGCCTAGAGATGGAGCAGATGCTGTATGCAAGTCGCTCGCTGCTACTACTAAAAGGCCCAAAATCATCGTTTACGTTTCTTGCAATCCTGCGACTTTAGCGAGAGACGCCAATACTTTAGTTAATGAAGGCCATTGGACTTTAAAATCCGCTGGCGTCATGAACATGTTTCCGCATACGGCTCATGTGGAAAGCATTGCGGTGTTCATAGAT
>JAJPXW010000070.1 GCA_021205255.1 Burkholderiales bacterium | reverse complement strand
TGTTGTAACTTCATGTTGCCATCTTTCCAAGACTGTTGTTGCGAGGATTCCCATGAAGTACTTTAGCTGCGTATCGTGTGTCTCTCGACTCGCACTGAGATCTACGACCAATCTTCTTTCTGGTATACGCCACATGTAGGACAGTTGGTTAACATCATTGACCTTCGAATTTGGTTGTCCGTAAGCTTTTTCTAAAGCATTGGAATAAAGCTGGAGAAAAGATTCTGCATCGTTATCTTTGAAAGTTAGAACCAAGTCTTCAACTGGCATATTTTCAGATTCAGCTTCGGCCACCATCACCGGATCGCCAGGTAAATCAAAACATCCAGGATCTACCCGCACATGCCTCATTAGCCTATCGCCACCCAATTCCTTGTCGAACGTGCAACCTCTTTCCCTTAAAGCGTATTCAAACTGCGCCAACGTGGTCTTTCCCGGATCTATCACTCCTAGGATCTGCTTTACAGACTGTGCGTGCAGTGGACTGAAACACAGTCCTAGTGCTAGCGCACAAAAAATTGTAGAAGTTGTCTGTCTAACTCCTCTCCACATTGTCGCCTCCTTCGATTTTGGAAATTGCTTATAGTAAGCCATCAGCTATCCTATGGGTTTTCTTTTATCAGTACCCGCTTTTAAGTGATTGGGTTTTGCCTACTTATCGCTTCTTCACGACTTTGACTCAAGCGTTTAAGGCAATGCAAAAATTTCCTATTGGCAAGCTGCAAATACATCTTGCTTCCTGTTATAGAGGGCAGTATTCACATTCCAAATCTTAAGCATTGTTGAGAAGAGGTTGTCATGGGAAAAATCTCCTTCAGTAGCCAGTTCTGACATACAACCCATATTTATTTTCCTGTCCTGAATATATCCAGGAGACATCCAGAGCATAAACGGAACCTTAGTTTGCTGTTCCGGCGCAAAAGCATAAGGAGTTCCATGCAGGTAAAGGCCCTTTTCTCCTAACGATTCCCCATGATCCGATACATAAAGTAGAACTGTGTCGTAGTCTTTTTTGTATTCCTTTAACTTATCTATCATTTGAGAAAGCACAAAATCTGTATAGCGAATTGTGTTGTCGTAAGTATTCACTAACTGTTCGTCAGTGCAATTTTCAATATCGTTTCTTTGACAGTCTGGGACGAAGTATCGATGGGATTCAGGATAGCGTTGGTAATAGGAAGGTCCATGGCTGCCCATCATGTGAAACACGACAAGCTTATCTCCTTCCAAATTTTCTACAACCTCATCTATATTTGTGAGCATTGCCTCGTCATAACAAGAATCGCCATTGCATAGGGATGACTTCTCTTTGGGATCTAGTTCATTGGTCATTATCCTATCGCAAACTCCTTTGCAACCACCGTCGTTTTCGATCCACACTACATCTACACCAGTCTTCTGTAAGACATCTAAAATATTTTCTGAATACTTGGCTTTATTTTTATCGAATTCCTTGCGGTCCATATCTGAAAACATGCAAGGAACTGAAGCAGCGGTATAAGTAGCGCATGATTGAACCCGATTAAAGGAAATCACCTCATTTAGTTGATCTGTATAAGGAGTAGTGTTACGAGGATAGCCGTTCCAAGCAAAATTCTCTGCTCTTGCCGTCTCGCCCACAACTAAAAACATTAGAAGAGGTTTTAATTTATTTTGTGAGCGATTTGCATCTGGCGCAATTTTTCGAAATTCTGGCTTCTTGCGTAAGTAAGTATTTGTGAAATACTTCACGGCACTAGCTAGGTAATTGGCAGGAATAATCTCGTGGGCCAATGAGGGATTGTTCCGTCCGACCGACATGTAGGCTTTTAAGTAGAGGCCAGCAATTGCAAGCATAACTGCAAGTGACACGAACATTGAAAGAAAGCGATATGTCAACCCCTGCATCACGGTGGCAGGATACTGGATCTCCACATCTACAAGCAATATCGCAGGTAAAACTCCAGTCGCTAGAAACCAAATGAACATCGAGACATTAAGATAAGAAGCAGCTTCGGATACATTGGTTTCGGCTATGTTTTGTATCATTCCTTGATCGAATACGACTCCGTACATTAGAGCGCCGTAGCTGACTAAGGAGCTGGCAAGAAACAAGAATACAAAGAATGGCTTAGTTATCGGTTTGAAAGAAAAGGGGATAAAAACAAAATTCAATGCGGCAACTAATAGAAGTGGCATTGAAATAACAAAACCTACTTTAACTTCTGTGATATCACTTAGAATTGCCCCCATATGAAATAACAGAGGTAAATTCAATATAAAAGCAAAAATCAGAGAGATAATAAAAATAAGTAAGATGATATTTATTCTTATTGATAGTATGTGAGTGTTCAAAATAAGCCTTATTTATAGAAGATTCGACCATTGCATTCCTAAAGAAAACATGAAATTTCCAGAATGACATGCATTTGACGACAGAGAAGGAAGAAAGAGCAGCATTGACTAGACGCTCAACAGGCCTGTTCGAAAGAAGAAGTCTCACGCTAGCTAGAATTTTGTGGCTTTAATAACTCTCGTAAACACCTCTGACATAGACCCTCCTATTATTTCCTTTAACCAACAT
>JAJPXW010000243.1 GCA_021205255.1 Burkholderiales bacterium | reverse complement strand
TATGGTTTCGGTTACTGACCACTGGGCAAAGAACCAGCTTTACTATGGTCTTGGACTAGAGTATAGTCAAGGAGGACTTAAGACGGCTTTAATTTTTGACGTAAGAGATCAAAAAGGACGCCCCCAAACTGCCACAGGTAAATATATATATGAGGGGAAGTCAGCTTCTTTTAGTGTACTTTCTCCTTTTAACATCTCGAACGATAACGGCTCACTGAACTTAGACAAGATAATAAGCGGAGACTATGGTGATCTCAAGATTACCAATAATGTCATCAAACCGATATATAGCATTAGCTTTGGTATTGGCTATGATTTTGAATATTTGAAGCCACAGTTTGGTTATACCTGGACACAGCAATCCGATGTTGCCTCTCAACATACTTTTGGATTGTCTACAGGCATTCCTTTAGCTGGTGGTGACTTCAATATTGGAGTTCGATATGTAATAGGCTATCTAAATGGAGCTTTAAAGCGAATGGCAAACACTTATCTTCCTCACGATAACTATGGCCTCTTTACTGCGAACCTCTATTACTCTTATCCTCTTAGCAAGAGGACTTGGTGGTATGGATACGCAGGCTATACCACAGGCAATAAGCTCTACCACTATACAGGTTTAGTATCTAACCTCTTTAATGGTTCCACCATAAACACCAACGGATATGCTCTTCAAGTGGGTATGAAACATACTTTCTAGGCTTTCCCTTTAGGTGTTTCTAGAACAAAAGGTGGTCATAAATGACCACCTTTTCGTTTTGGTATCTGGGAATAGAGAATTTTGGACGACAATCTAATTTCCAACTTCGTACCTATTGAAGAGAAGAGTTGCGACTTTGATTCAATAAATGGCGAAACTTATTGCCTAAACCTTCTTCCTTTGGAAACCAAGAGCGACGAGCATTTCCCAAGTTCCTGTTTTACCAGAGCTTCTAAGTTTTTTCATCGCATCATCAAAGAAACGATTTGCGAAAAAGCAACTTTCTTGTATTAAAGAAGCAACTGATTCTGAGAGATTTTAACAAATTATTAGTAATAACCCGAACTAAATTAAAGATTATTGAATCAGAATAGCCACAATAGTTTTCCAATTGTTACAGTAGTCATAGTGAATAATTACTAAGCGTTCTGATTGGAAAAAATAAAAGGCTACGAATCATGAAGAAGAATTTATTAGCCATTGCCATACTTGGAGCATTTTCCGCTTTTGTACTTGCTGAGGAAAGCCATATCACTCTTTATGGAATTATTGATGAAAGCGTTGATGTGGAGCACACGAAAGACAGCGCAGCTACTGTTTCCTTAGCTTCTGGTAATTGGTATGGATCACGTTGGGGTATCCGGGGCTTTGAAGATTTGGGAAACGGCAATATTGTAGGATTCCAATTAGAGCAAGGCTTTAACGCCAATAATGGGACTGTAACCTCAACTGGCGGCTTTAGCCGTGTTTCACGTCTCTATGTTAAGGGAGACTGGGGAGAAGTAGGTTTTGGTAGATGGGGTTCTCTTTCAAGTGGTACTGGACCATATGATATGTTGTATACCTGGCTAGGTGACGGTGCAACGTCTTTTGGTCCTACAAACGAGTGGGATTCTATAGCTGGTACCACAGACAGAGTAAACAACTCCATCGTGTACGTCTCTCCGGATTTTGCTGGATTCAAGTTTTCCTTGATGTACTCCAACGGTGTCTCCGATGATACGAATCAATGGTCTAAGAACCAACACTACTACGGAATTGGCCTTAATTATGAATCAGGAGGTTTCAAGACTACCTTAATATTTGATGTAAGAGATCAAAAAGGTCTCCCACAAGATGGGTATGTCGATGCAACCTTTAATGGCAGATATTACAACTTCAATTTGCCAGGTATACCTGTTGGTGTTTCCGGTGATCTACACGATCTCGAAATTGAAAATAACATTAGAAAGCCAATTTATAGTATTAGCTTCGGAATTGGTTACGATTTTCAGTACTTAAAACCTCAGTTCGGCTATACCTGGACACAACAAACTGATGTTGCTTCCCAACACACTTTTGGTTTATCAACAGGAATCCCAATAGCCGGTGGCGACTTCAATATTGGTGTACGTTATATGTTTGGCCGTTTTGACGGTGCTATGAAGAGGCTTGCTAACTTTGCTCTTCCTCATGACAAGTGGGGACTGTTTACTCTCAACCTCTATTACTCTTATCCGATTAGTAAAAGAACCTATTGGTATGGCTATGCTGGATATACAACAGGTAATAAGCTTTATCACTTTACGGGTTTAGTTTCTAGTCTCTTCAATGGAAACACAATAAACACTAACGGCTATGCCTTTCAACTTGGCTTGAGGCATGACTTCTAAAGATTAGGCTTCAAAAACTTCTAGAGAACTAAAGGTGGTTTCGGCCACCTTTTTTATGCCTACAGAATCCAGTAAAAGACGCTTCAGGATGCAAGATGTCTAGATTTGGCTGACAATCTCTAAATTAGTCTTTAGTCGTCTCAGCATAAACCATTACTAACGATTCATGCTTCTTCAATAGGATTCCCTAATCACTTTCTATATACCTAAAATT
>JAJPXW010000364.1 GCA_021205255.1 Burkholderiales bacterium | reverse complement strand
CTAGGAATAGAACCTGCCAAGGTTTCTCGGATTATCTCTGGGCTTGAAAAAGAGTTGGAGACGGAACTCTTCGATAAGAGCCGTCGCCCTTTCAAGCCAACCGAGGAGTGTCAGCGGATTATTCCCTTTGCTAGGGAGATGATTAACAAATATAGGGACATCAAGCAAATCGTTACGGAAAACAATAGCTCTTCCCTTATTCGGGTTGCCGCTCCAGGAGCACTATTTAGAGACAGATATGCAGCTTCCTTAGTCGCTTATAGCGAATCCCATCCAAGCGTGCAATTTTCATTACTCCCCCAGGCTGAGGAAGAGGCTCTTTTATCTGGCGAAGCCGATGTCCTAATGATGAATCATGTTCCTGAGGACACTTCAAGTTTTGTGGTAAGACCTATTGTTACGGTGGGTGCAGTTCCACTTGCTTCTCCGAAGTACCTGTCAGAGCACGGCATTCCTAAAAATCCTTCTCAACTAAAGGAACATTCAGGTCTTTTATTGCAGCAACGTACTAGCACGCCTACAGTTTTTCTATACAAAAATGGAATCCCTTCGGAAATTATTAGCTGGAAACGTATTCTTATTTCGCATGACCAACATGTTCTAAAGTCCCTACTGTTAGCACATAAAGGCATAACAATCGACTTATCCTTGTCTCATGTTGCTAATGAACTTGAGCAAGGAAAAGTTATTCCTATTCTTAGTGGTTGGGAACGGCCCGAATGGAATATGTGTATTGTGACCCGAAAGGATCAGGAACTTGAATCAGAAACACTCCGCACTTTTGCCTCTTGGTGGGCAACGATTGAATCGCATGAATCCACTGAAATAGTTGCAAGATGCCGCAGGATGCTCAATCGAATTTCCTTTGCCTCATAAAGACTATTGGGCTGATAGGTTTTATCTACCTTTTATTAAAACCTCCCCTATTTTTATGAAAGCACAATACAATTTGAATCTCAAAGTTCGGCGGTAGACAACGCCAGTAATCGGTTAGTCCAGGGTTCCGATACCAGGTTGCCTACCGCCGAAACTTATATCTAAAACTTGTTTATTCAATCAAACAATATTTATTTGTTTTCTAGTTAGCAAATTTTTAGAAGAAGTGAGCCATACCAATATAGATTTGGTAGCCATTGCGGATAGTGGCGCCCTGAGATCCAGTGTATGCGAAGTCGTTGTCATACCAGCCTTTACCTGATCTCACATATCCGATGAATGGTTTGATGGTAGTTCTCTTGCTTAGTGGATATTCGTATGCTAAAGCAACGACTAAGGAGTTGACCTTTCCGGGCGTATAGACAGTGTCATTTGAATAAGTGTAATTCGTGTCGTCTCTACCCCATAACCAAGAAACTGCAGGTTTTAATAAACCACCACCTAGATTAATTTGGGCACTTAAACCAAATCTATAAGCTTTCAGTCCATGGTCTTGCTTTACCCAACGGAAGGCAAACATTGGCGTCCATTCGCCAAAGTTATATTCTAAGCCGAAGTTAATAGCGTACTTTGGCCTTCTTTGGTAATTTGCAGTAGGATCAGTTGTGATGTTATTGCTTGCACTTTTATTATCTTCAACCTCAAAGATCAAAGATGAGTTCCAGCCTAGGTCGTTATACTGAAGACCAATTCCATAGTAATGGGTGTTATGAGACCACTGTTCAGTGTCACTCTCAATACCATTACTGTACATCAAACTGAAATGAAAACCAGACCATGTTGGAGATACATAGACGAGACCATTGTTAACACGAAGGAAGTTTGCAATATCTTGGTCCCAACCAGCAAGGCCATACCCCCCTTTGCAGACCCAACCAGGTTCCATATCGTAGCTACCTAAGCCTGATGCAAGTGTTGCAAAACGACCCATACCAAATTTACCGTAGTCGCTTTGGATGTACATTTGAGCTTCACGAGTCCACATATTGGAACCGTAAGTAGTATTAGCCACTGTGCCGTCGTCGATGTTGAAGCCCTGTTCCAATACAAAGCCTACTTTCCAATTATCGCCGAGATCTTCAACACCACGGATACCCCATCTAGTTCCTAAGTCGAAGGAGGACTTTAACTGGACGGAAGCAGCACTTCCCTTTAGTTTCTGAACCATTGGGCCTTCTTCCAAAATGCCGTACAGAGTAATCTGAGATTCGGCATAGGCAGCACCGGCAAAAATGCCAGCTAGACACAAGATAAGAGTTGTCTTTTTCATCATTTTCTCCAAGGGTAATTGGAATAATGGAAACTTCCCGGCCTGGTTGATGTTGCCGCAGGAGAGTTGAGGTGTGTTCGCGTACATAGCTACGCTTTTGAAATCTGAGGCGCAGCGGGAAATATGGAGGGACTGTGCTTCACCTTCTTGTTGGCTTGCTATGTTCTGCAACATTTTAGGTTGGGGTTCCAATTAGTTACTGTTACTTAAGAGCAATGGGGATGCTCGCTGACTCTCATTCTGCGTCAATCTATTGGAGATACCGTTTCAAAAAATGCAAACTTCTTTTTAAAATTTTGAAATTCTCACAAGGGTTTTTTCTATTCAGAAAAAAATATTTAACTAGGATATTCAGTCTCTAAAG
>JAJPXW010000227.1:981-2570 GCA_021205255.1 Burkholderiales bacterium | reverse complement strand
ATTATGGGGAGGCAGCTGGAAACTTGGCTTTGCTTACTTAAGAAATAATAGTTATGCCAAATCCGATTCATGGAACATTATGACTCGATATGAATATCCTGTCAGTAAGAGAACCACGTTATACGGCGGTGGCGGTTACTTATGGAACGATGACAATACGGCGTACACCATCTCTCCAGGAGGCGGTGGATCCGTAGTACCTGATGCCACTTATGGTAAGAGCTACTGGACTATATTCGCCGGTATATCCCACGCTTTCTAACTTAATAAATCTTAGTCATAAAAGATGACCCCATAAGATTTTTTTTAGGGTAATAAAGTTTTCTTTGGGGGAAGACTTTATGTATGGAACCTCCTGACGATAGTTAAACTAGATGCTATGCAGGTTACCTAAGATGTAGGATAAATAGTTTTTCTATTTTCTGAGGTTCCAGTTTTTTCTCTTAAATATTGCGTTAGTTGTAACTTGGATGAAGAGGTGATTCTGAGGAGTTTAACAAGTAACGTAAGAACTTTCTTTGAGTTAGTAATTGAACATAGGAATCGCCTGATAAATTCAACCACGTACTACATAAACTTGTAGTAACGATTCAAAGAGATACTTAATTGTTTGCGGCAGCCACGCACCCGTGATCCTATTTGGAGGGAAAATTGGATTCTGTGCAACATGACTCTTCGGCATGGGCCAGGAGTTTGTCCAATATTTATGAATCAGACGATTGGGCTACCTTCTCTCTGCCTCATTTCCCTATTTTCCCATGGATCACGCCACGTGTTCCAAAACGTCTGAAAGACCTAATTCTTCGCATAGGGGAGGTAAAGGATATTAAAGAGGGTGGTTACATCATCCCACCTGGGGCCTCTGTTAATAAAATTTCGATAGTTATAGAAGGATTTACTGCCAGATCCCTGGTCAATCCCTTAGGTGTTGAAGGAAATGGTATAGGAATAGCTCCTCCTCAGCATCTAGCGAGTGGAAATTTAAATTTCTTTTCCGGCAGGCCATGCTTTGGAAACTATTATGCCTTGGTAGATACGAAGATAGTTCAATGCCCAGCCGATAAAATAAGAAAACTTGCAGAAGAAGACGCAGAATTGCTTTGGCTGCTTTGCAGTCAGCTAGAAAGTTGTTGTCTTTCAGATAGATTTTCTTTTGGTTGTCAGGGAATTTTAGGATCTGAAGACAAAATAAAAGCTTTCATTTGTGGCTGGACAGCCAATTATGGAACAGTTTTATTGGATAAGCAAAATCCCAAGGTTCGCATCCCTCTTCCTCCTCCTTACAAACTTTTAGGAAAAATTTGTTCCGTTAATTGGCTTATTGTTAAAGGCATATTTAACAAATGGAAAGACGAGGGGGACTGGGGAACAGGAGAGGATAGCGCCACTATTTCCCCAAATTTATTAAGTGATATTTATAAATGGTTAACGAGAGAGGGGAAAGAATTTTATCCACTAGGTTATCCTAAAACCTTACAAGATCTTTTAGAGCTTAAAAAGAATGGTCCTGAAGTGCATAAACGTCTAGAAAATTGAAACTTTTTCCTATCTCACCTTTAAGACCAACAAGCTGTTTGGCGATCTTAAAC
>JAJPXW010000227.1:0-963 GCA_021205255.1 Burkholderiales bacterium | reverse complement strand
TTCTGAACTTCTTATTCATATAATTGGGGGAACAAAAATTCGACCGTATCCTCTTCTTAGATGAATAAGAATACCTTCTATCTTTATCTATCCCTAGGTTAGAGGAAAATAGGCAAATAAAGCTTAATCCCTAAGAAAAGGCATACTTTATCTGCTTGAACTAAGATCTAAGCACCGGATGAAGGAAATTTTAGAAAAGCTGAATCTAAACTGTAAAAGTTTAGCTAGGACAAAGAGTCCATCTCCTATAAGATGAAGGGGAAGTTGGTGGCGGAGTGGACGGGACTTGAACCCGCGACCTCCGGCGTGACAGGCCGGCATTCTAACCAACTGAACTACCACTCCTTGTTCTTGGAAAAGCTATGACTTTCCAAGAAAACAGAGCATGCATTTTACAGATTTTCGGGAATTGTGCAAACTTTCTGACTTACTCTGAGAATAGAGAAGCAGATCCTTCTTTTGGAAGTGACAAATGTAGTAGAAAGGCCAAATCAGATTTATGCCTTCCCATATCGATTGCAAAACACAAATTCCGTTTTCTCTAACGATCGACAAGTACAGCCATTCCTGGCTTCAGCTCTTCAATACTGCTTAGTGGACGTGCACGCACTTCAAAAGTTTTCATGTCGTAACCTGAATCTTGCCGATTGCTTCTCCAGGTTGCGTAGTTCGGTCTTGGACTTATGTAATAGATTTCAAATTCGATTTTCTTATTACCGAGAGGAGGAACAAGGCCATGCAGCTTTGTTCCAATCTGGATGCCTGGCATTTCGGATTCCCGGATATTGAAAGATACCCACTGTTTATTCATATCCAAGAGAATTAGAACTGGAAATCCAGCTGCCGCTAATTCACCTTCGACTAAAATAATTTTATCCACTTGCGCATCAAGAGGCGCCTTTAGAGTTTTATCTGCCGATAGGGACTTCACTTCGAGAACGCCTGCAGTCGCCTGTTCCCGTA
>JAJPXW010000172.1 GCA_021205255.1 Burkholderiales bacterium | reverse complement strand
CTACACCACCGTTCCAAACTGGATGACCCAGTTGCACGGTGCAGTAGGCTTCAATGAAGCTGGCGTTGGAATTACGGGAACCGAATCCATCTATGCCCGTGATGAATTATTAGCTAAAGATCCATACAACGAAGAAACCGGTATTACTGAAGACGATATCCTTGATATCCTTCTTCCACGTGCAAAGACTGCAAAAGAAGCAGTTGAGCTCCTTGGTAAGATCATTGAAGAAAAAGGTGCCGGTGAAGGTTTCGGCGTTGGGTTTGTAGACGGCAAGGACGTTTGGTATCTCGAAACTGGTACTGGCCATCAGTGGCTAGCTCAGAGAACTCCAGCTGATGCTTATTTTGCAACCGGCAATCAGGGCAGACTCCGTTTCTTTGAGCCAGGTGACAAAGACACCCTCCATTCTCCGACCCTTATTTCTTGGGCACAGGAAAATGGTTTCTATGATCCAAAAGATGGCAAGTTCGATTTTGCTAAGGTCTACACCCGTCATGATGACAGAGACTTGGACTACAACATTCCACGCGTATGGCAGATCCAGAAGATTCTCAATCCATCCCTGGAACAGAAAATTGAAGACGGCAGAAACTTCGATGTCTACTTAAAACCTGAACAGCCAATCACTCTTCAGAATCTTAAGGACATCCTCCGTAACCACTACAACGAATCTGAGCACGATCCGTATTCTCACGGTCTGAATGGTAAGGAACCATGGCGTCCAATTAGCGTGTTCCGTACCTACGAGTCCCATGTAATGCAGGTTCGTCCAAATCTTCCACCAGAAATTGGCAACGTCATTTACCTTGCTATGGGTATGGCTGACCTCTCTACCTACATGCCTTTCTACTGGGGCTTTGAAGAGATTCCAGTCCAATATACCGAAGGTACTGACAAGGCTGACAGCAACTCAGCCTACTGGAAGTTCCGTAAGCTTCAGACTCTTGCAATGCAGGATTATGAAACCTATGCTCCAATCGTTAAGAAGGCTTTCGCAGAACACGAAGCTAAGGTAACTGAGGAGCAAGCTGCTTTTGAAAAGCAGTACCTTGAGCTGGCTAAGACCAACAAGGCTGAAGCCAACCAGCTTCTCCAGAAATTCAACCGTGAAGTCATTGAGAACACTGAATCTCTAGTCGAACAGTTGACTGACCAGATCTTCACTATGATGACTGCTAAAGTCGAAAAAGAAAACTTCTTCGCTAACAGAAAGAAGAAAGACTAATAGATAGTCCGTAAAACAAACTAAGAGGTAGATCCAAATTTGAGGTCTGCCTCTTTTTCTTTTGCTTGATCAGTTTTTGCCTTTTGGCAAAAACAAACGCTTGATTATCCAAGAAGAATTCTCGCTACAACTGGAAGGAGGTAAGGTTTAAAGAGTGAAGGACCAAGGGTGAATAGTCTGTGTTAACGAATCAACTTTAAGGATTGGAAAGCAAACAATAGAGGCGGACCTTGGTTTTCGGCTCTACCTCTATTGACCCAGACTGAATCACATTTTATTCATTGCCATAGGTCAAATTTTCTTAAAGATTGTCTTTCGCTATTGTCCTATAGGTTTTTGCTATTGATGTTTGTTTCTCGCGATTCTAAATAATGTCGATCTTTAACGCTTTCTTCCAAAGTCAAAAAGGCTGGAAGAAACGCTATCAAGAAAGTGAGGAAAGCAGTTCAATCCCGCTTTCGAGTGGGATTGAAAGTCCTGGAGTCCGGATTGCTAGATCTGATTAATAAAAAGCCGTTGTAGACTTTTTCTTGCCCTTGTTCTTTTTTCTGTTTCAGATTTATGAAACGACAGAAGGAAGTGTTCTCTAGCTCCAGAAAAACAGTCAAAAGCTAGGGGGTAAGCTCTTTGACAAGCCTAACCCAATAGCAAGCGATAGAAGCTGTTAATGGTCTGGTTGCTATAGCTAAGGAATCTATAACTTCCCAACTATGCCCAGGACCTAGTCAAAGGTTTTGGCTTATTTCGGTACCGTTGTACATAAAGAAGTGAAATCGGCTGTTTTTTCCTGTCTTCCCAATTTCTCCATCGTTATTTCATACTCAGTTTCAAAACCAAACTAAGAATGTCTTAGAGGAACATTAGAGAAAAAGTATAGGAAGTCAGATAGTTAAAAGACACTCCCCACATAAATTCAATTATGGCATACACAAACAATAGAGACAGCCCTTGGTTTTTGGCACTGTCCCTACTGGGTGGGGTAAGAAAGGATTACCTGCGCACATTTTAGCTTTTGTTGTCGGTCGCCAAGCTAAACTTTCTTTGATTTGCTATTGAGCTTATAGTTTCCTTAAATACTGGCCTCCTTATCCTCTGTCGCTGTGAATCAATCCAACTATTCTGGTCACAACTGCTATTGAGTCCTAACACCTATATTTCACGAAGAGCAAGTGAAGAAACAGAGTGAAAAGCTCTGGAAGTAAGCCTATGCTGAAATATGGTTGTTCAGCAAAAATGTGAAGTTGTCTTCGAAACCTGAACGCTTCAACTTTAATAAACTTATAAACAGAAGATCTTTGATTAAAATTTTAAACCGATCATAAATATATTTAATTATTTAATACACCCATTTT
>JAJPXW010000320.1 GCA_021205255.1 Burkholderiales bacterium | reverse complement strand
AAGTTATTAAAATTCATGAACTTATGTGAAGTAAATAAGAGAAATCCATATAAGCGATAACCCTAAAAAGTTTAATTTACAGAAGTTAGTTCCTGTTTCAAAAGGTAAATGCGTTGAATAATTCTCCTACAACTAGATCTTAGGAGATAGCTTCATGAGCATTTATTTCTGGTTTCAATTAATATTGCTAGTCGTAGTTTTGTTCTTCGGAGCGAAAAAAGGCAGTATTTACCTCGGCTTGATCGGCGGTGTTGGTCTGATTATTTTTGTCTTTGGACCAAAGCCATGGCTGGGAATTACCCCAGGTACGCCACCAGTCGATGTCATCTTGACGATCATTGCAGTCGTGGCAGCTGGAGCTACTTTACAAGCTTCAGGAGGTCTCGATTGCCTACTGCAAGTCGCTGAAAGAATCTTGCGTAACCATCCAAGATTCGTTACTTACTTAGCTCCTCTCTGCAGTTTCACTCTTACTATTCTTTGTGGAACTGGTCATACCGTATATACCCTGCTGCCAATTGTCTATGACGTGGCAATCAAGCGTGGTGTAAGGCCGGAACGCCCAATGGCTGCTACTAGTATTGCAGCTCAGATGGGTATTATTTGTTCCCCTGTATCAGTGGCCTGCGTGACAGCAGTTAGCTACCTATCCGAATATCAGGTGGCAAACGGAACAACGATTGGATTAGTGCAATTACTAGCACTTACCATTCCAAGCGGTCTAGTTGGTTTGCTATTAATGGCTACCTGGTCGAACTGGCGTGGTAAAGATCTGGATAAGGATCCGGATTTCCAGGCTCTTATTGCTGATCCAGAAAGCAGGAAATACGTCTATGGCGAAACAGCAACTCTATTAGGCAAGAAGCTTCCGAAGAAACAGTGGACCGCCCTGTGGATCTTCCTTGGCGCCATCGCCATAGTTGCAATTTTGGGTGCTTTCTCTGGACTTCGCCCACTCGTTAAAGGTAAGCCATTATCTTTGACACTGACCATTCAGATGTTCATGTTGGCTGGCGCCGCCGTGATCGTTATGGCAACCAATACTCCTCCTAAGGCTATCGGTTCTTCATCAGTGTTCCGCGCTGGTATGGTGGCAGTGGTATCGGTGTTTGGTGTTGCTTGGATGTCCGACTCAGTCTTCACATTCCATTTGGATGAATTAAAGTCAGCCCTAGTAGAAGAAGTTAAGATTTATCCGTGGTTGTATGCATTCGTTATTTGGATTGTATCTAAGTTCTTGAATTCTCAAGGCGCTGCGGTGGCAGTTATCGTTCCAGTCGCATTGCAGATTGGTACTCCTCCTGGAATTGTCGCTGGCTTGATCTCTGCCTGCTATGGCTACTACATCCTGCCGACATATCCATCAGACCTTGCCTCTATCGAATTTGACCGCTCTGGTACAACAAAGATTGGTAAATACGTTATTAACCACTCATTTATTATTCCAGGTCTCATCGGAGTTTGGACAGCAACCGGTGTCGGCTATGTCCTGGCGCTGATGTATGGCTGGATCTAATGTCAAATGAAGTAGCTTTTAAATAACAAAAAGAAAATCCCCGTAAGGGGATTTTCTTTTGGGTGGAGTTTGCTAAAGAAGAGAAAGGCGAAATTTTTAAGGTTTGGATGTCTGCAGAAAATTAAAGGGTTATATTGGTTCATACCGACTCGTATTTTGCCAAGGCCGATAGAGAAAAAATGAGGAAATTCAGCACGCAAATGCACATGATCCATGTCAGCATCTGGGACAAGATGATAATTTTTGCTTTCCCGCTTGCCTTGACAGGGATGTTGCAGCAACTGTTCAATGGAGCTGATGTCGGAATATTGGGGAAGTTTGTTGGCGGCTCCGCTATGTCGGCCGTCGGTACGAACGTTCCAATTATCGGTCTAATTGTTAGCGTCTCTATGGGCTTGGCTATTGGTGCCAATGTTGTTATTGCCCGCTTTCTTGGCATGAGGGAAGAGGAGCAGGCTAACCGTGCCGTCTCTACTGCTTTTGTGACGGCTGTCGGGTTAGGTATTGGATTGACGGTCCTTGGCGAAGCTTTTGCCGGCCTTCTTTTAGACCTTATCGGCGTTCCTGAAGATGTAAGGCCATATGCCGAAAGTTATCTTAGGGTCTATCTACTTGGGTTGCCCTTCATCGTAACTTTTAACTTCCTAGCAGCAGTTTTAAGAAGCCATGGCGATACACAAACGCCATTATTTGCGTTGTTGATTGCTAGTGTCTTCAATATCCTAGCCAATCTTTGGTTCGTTCTCGTGATGGATATGGACACTGGCGGCGTTGCTTTTGCTACTGTTCTTTCCAATGTAATTTCCTCAGGCATTCTTCTCAATAAGCTATTCCATTCGAAAGGAGCTTTACATTTAAGCCTAAAGAACCTATTTGTTATCGACCGGCATTCCTTGCATTCAATGATTAGGATCGGCTGGCCAGCAGCTCTTCAAAGTTCAGTGTTTTCCCTTTCGAACCTAATCGTCCAGTCCGCTATTAATAGTCTTGGCTCGGACGCTATCGCCGGTTCGGCAGGCGCTTTTATTATTGAAATTAATATCTATTGCTTTATAAATGCATTTGGTCTTGCAG
>JAJPXW010000318.1 GCA_021205255.1 Burkholderiales bacterium | reverse complement strand
GAATTACTCATCTTCAAATGGGTTTATTAGATTGACTAATCAGCCTTGGAAATATCTTTACCATTTGAATACTTACTTTGACAACTGCAAACAAGTCAACTTTGTCATTTATGAGATGAGAGATTTAAAATCGCGCATTACTGTACAGCTATTATTTATGGAGAATCATTAATGACTCATGTCGTGACAGAGCCCTGCATCCTTTGCAAATACACAGATTGCGTCGATGTCTGTCCTGTTGACTGTTTCCGCGAAGGTCCTAATTTTCTAGTCATTGACCCCGATGAATGCATCGATTGCGCTGTCTGTATTCCAGAATGTCCGACTAACGCCATCATGGCCGAAGAAGATGTACCGGAGGACCAGCAGGAATTCATTGCCCTCAATGCGGAATTAGCGAGAGTTTGGCCATCAATCACGCGCATGAAGCCTCATACGGACGAAGCCGATGAATGGAAGGATGTTCTGGATAAAAGACAGTATCTAAAGAAAGAGCTGGATAAATGATTCCTCCAAAGGCTGTCCAAATTCGCTTGCTTCAGAAACAAGTCTGGAGAGAAGGACTTGTTTCGCTGCGGTTTACGAAACCGGAAAGTTTTACGTTTAGACCTGGGCAATTTGTGCGCCTTGGATTGGAATTGAAGGCAAGTGAAGACTCCTATATAAGTCGCCCCTACTCTTTCGCTTCTTTGCCAACAGATCCTTTTCTTGAATTCTTTGTTGTTGAAGTACCCGGAGGACAATTTTCGCCTAGCCTAGTAGCTCGGCTAGCTGGAGAAGAGGTCTACTTGGAACCTGATCTTTGGGGGCAGCTACTACCTGATAGGCTTTCAGGTGGAACTACATTGTGGTGCTTATCAACGGGTACTGGACTTGCTCCATTCATTTCTATTCTTAGAGATGAAAATACTTGGAAAAAATGGCCAAAGATTGTTTTAGTAAATTCAGTAAGGGAAGTTGAAGATCTGTGTTATTCACATCAAATAGAGGAATTTGCGCAGAATTCTAAATATGGTGGTGCTCAAGGCCGATATTTCCGCTACATCCCGGTCGTCACTAGAAGTCCAACTCAATTTCTTTCCCGAAGAATTCCACTTTTATTAGAGGAAGGTTCAATTCAAGACGAGGCTGGGCTTCAGCTCGACCCTGTTGACTCCAGAGTTCTTATTTGTGGCAATCCAGAAATGGTAAAAGCCACTAGGAAACTTCTGAAAGAAAAAGGTTTCTCTACCCCCCGTCAAGATAAATCAGGAAACATGCTGGCTGAAAACCTCTGGCTTCCTAATAAATGATTGATGTATTTCAAGTCGATGCCATTCTCCCGCAAACTCAATGTGGTCAGTGTGGCTATCGGCAATGCTTGAAATATGCCGAAGCTATTTTGAACGGAGAAAAAATTAATAGATGCCCTCCTGGAGGCGATGCTGGAATTCAAAGACTAGCAGCTCTATTAAACCGTCCAATCTTGCCACTCGATGAATCTTGTGGAATTCACAAAGCTTTTGAAACAGCTCTCATTGAAATCGAATATTGCATCGGGTGTAAAAAATGCATTGATGTGTGCCCTACTGATGCCGTAATTGGTGTTCATAGACAATTACATATAGTCGATCCGGAAATGTGCAACGGCTGTGGATTATGCGTAACAGCGTGTCCAGTAGATTGCATTTCAATGATTAAAGCGGGGACGGAAAGGACAAGCGCCATGTCCACAAAGTTTAGACTTCTGTTCCAACAAAAAAATCAACGGAATGCCAGGCGAGCCGAAGAAAAAGAAAAAACGCTCCGCGAGCAAAGTTCTTCAATTGCTAAGAAGGCATTCTTATCCTCGTTAAGGAAGACTTTGAAGTGAATAGAGAAAAGCGTATTGAAATTCTGAAAATTCTTCAAGCGGTAATGCCGAAAGTTACAACAGAGCTTGAGCATAAAACGCCATTTGAACTATTAGTCGCTGTAATGCTATCGGCACAAGCCACCGATAAAAGCGTAAATGAGGCCACCCGTAAGATCTTTCCAGAAGCCAATACGCCGGAAGAAATCCTTAAATTCGGACCAGAGAGATTCCTTGATTGCATTAAGCACGTTGGTCTCTATAAAGGCAAAACCAAGAATGTCATGAAGGTTTGTGAAATATTGAGAGACCAATATGACAGTAAAGTTCCTGAAGATATCGAAGCCTTACAGAAATTACCTGGTGTAGGTAAAAAGACGGCAAGTGTGGTAATGAACGTTGCGTTCGATGCACCATTTATTGGTGTAGATACTCACGTATTCAGGGTTGCAAATAGAACTGGTTATGCCCCGGGCAAAACGCCTCTGCAAGTGCAGATAAAAATGGAGAAGTACACTCCAGCCCAGTATAAGCCACGGGCACATCAATGGTTTCTTAGAATTGGGCGCTATATCTGCAAAGCTCGTATTCCGGAGTGCTGGCGTTGCCCAATTGAGCGATTGTGTGAATATAAAGAGAAAGTTCTTGTTAAACCGGAGCCTAAGAAGTCTAAGACAGCGCAACTTCTAGAAGGCGAACAAAAAGATCTTAAGAATACCTAACCAGAAGTGCTTTATTTAGGCCCAACTGGAGAATAAGAGCTTGAATA
>JAJPXW010000195.1 GCA_021205255.1 Burkholderiales bacterium | reverse complement strand
GTATAGAAGTGCTCACAACTGCCTACTATTTTTGTAGACTAAAAGTATTGAGGGATAACTATTAAATGAGGTAGCTATGAGAGCCCGCTCTATGAGAATTGCCGACTTGGCTGTATTAGATGTTGCGACAATTCCATCTGGGACATCTCTCTTGGATTGCGCCAAGAATATGCGACAACGCCATGTGGGAAGCTTAGTGGTAATAAACGACAACCACCATCCAATTGGCATGTTGACAGATCGAGACATTACTATCGAAGCAGTAGCACTGGAAAAGGATATTAAGGCGCTTAAAGCCGACGATATCATGGCTGCACCAGTCATTACGGCCTCTAAGAACGATGGGGTAATAGACGCACTAGCCAAAATGCGAGAACAAGGAATCCGTAGGCTACCCGTGGTAAACGAGGACGGTACTTTATTCGGTATCGTTACGGCAGCCAATATAGTGGAAGAAATCTCAGTACTATTGGATAGCGTTGTACGTTCAGTTAAATCCTCCAAGACTCGCGAAATCGCTGAACGCCCTTAATCCCTTAATGGGCTAAGGAAAGGCATATCCCTATTGAAAAGCGCAGACTTTCTCAACTTTTTGATAGAGGACAATATGAAAATCGAATCATCAGCTTTTGAGAACGGCGCAATGATCCCTGAAATTTATACTCAGGAGTCAAGCGAAGATATATCTCCGCCACTAACATTTTCGGGAGTTCCAAAAGAAGCAGTATCTCTAACTCTTCTTTGCATCGATCCCGATGTCCCTGACCCAGCTCATCCCGTTAGGGACTTTACCCATTGGATAGTCGTTAATCTTCCTCCAACTACAAAAGGTCTTCCAAGTAATGTAGATATTTCGACTATTCCTGGAGCAATGGCAGGGATTAACGGAGCAGGAACAATTGGGTACATTGGACCAAGACCGCCAATTGGAACCCATCGCTACTTCTTCAAGCTTTTTGCGTTAGATACCAAACTTCCATTTATTGAACCTCCAACAAAAGTTGAAGTAATGGAAGCCATGGACGGCCATGTGATTACAGAAGCCGAGACAATGGGACGTTATGCATTGAAAATTAATCGTTAGGGCTTTGCTTTTCTATAAATTAAGCACGTAAAACCCAGTAATTAAGGACGCCTAGGCGTCCTTAATTACTGATATGAAACTAAAGGAATTTAGATAGGTAAAAGGCGAATTACAGCTTGGATTTATCTTTCTCCTTATCCTTTTCTTTTTCCTTATCTTTTTCCTTCTTATTAGCCTTGGTAGTTTCGTCAGCTTTCTTCTTTTCTGCATCCTTATCGGCCTTTAGCTTTAGTTCAGCCATCGTGCTGCTAAGTTGCAGAAGAATATCACTGTGTTCACCTTTTTCATAGATTGTGTTAGCACGACCAAGAATAAGTGGATCGATTGGACCAATTGCAACGTTATCCTTTCCTGGATATGGAAGTGAATGGAGAACGTAGCGCATTGCATTCAAACGAGCACGTTTCTTATCGTCGCTCTTAATAACAGTCCATGGCGCAGCTACTGTATCGGTGCTGAGGAACATATCCTCTTTAGCCTTGGTGTAATCATCCCATTTATCAAGGGAAGCCATATCGACTGGAGAGAGTTTCCAACGTTTGAGAGGATGGACTTGACGTTCTTTAAAACGTCTTCTCTGTTCTTTTCTACTTACTGAGAACCAGAATTTCACGAGGAAAATTCCGCTACGAGTAAGGAAACGCTCGAATTCCGGGCATTCGTTCATGAACTCTAGATACTGTTCATTAGTGCAGAAGCCCATAACTCTTTCCACACCTGCTCTGTTATACCAGGAGCGGTCGAAGAGGACGATTTCACCACTTGTTGGAAGATGTGGAATGTAGCGTTGGAAGAACCACTGGCCAAGTTCTCTTTCAGTTGGTTTTTCCAGAGCTACTACACGGGCGCCACGTGGATTAAGGTGCTCCATGAAGCGACGTATTGTGCCACCTTTACCAGCTGCATCGCGTCCTTCAAACAGGATGACTATTTTTTGTCCAGTTTCCTTTACCCAAGACTGCAGCTTGAGAAGTTCGACTTGCAGAAGATATTTTTCTTTTTCGTAAAGCTTGCGGCTCATACGGTTCTTATATGGATAGCCACCTGTGCGCCAGTCTTCGCTGAGTTCGTTTTCTTCGGCTTCCTTAGTCTGCGGGCCTTTAGCAACATCCTTAAGTTTTTCTCTTTGCATGAGAGCCTTTAGGATAGCCTTGCGGTCTGCCGGTGCTTCACCATCAAGAATGGTGACTAGAGCCTGCATTTCATGTTCCGTTGCGGCTGCCGAAGTCTGCTCAGTCACATGGTCCCCAACTTCCGCTTCGGACTTCATGGGAGTCTTATTGATGAGGTCGATTTTATTTACGATCTCATTATGTTCGGTTGCATCCTCGGAAGCCGCCTGATCTTTTTGTTCAGCAGTTAACGGCACGTTTTTCGAGGTATCTTTTTGATCTGACAAAATTCGCTCCTAGTATCCACTTACTAAAAACTGCGATTCTACAATATAAAAAAATTTTTACAACATCGTAAAATCCCTTATTTGTCAATGAGTAGGAAACTTTTATAACATTATTTAACC
>JAJPXW010000048.1 GCA_021205255.1 Burkholderiales bacterium | reverse complement strand
AATAAGAGATCAGAAATTCTCCAGAATTTGCAATAAACAATATTAGAAAGACATGTCATTGGAATCGGTGAACTCGAAAGCCTAGAAAGAAGGCGGCTCACTGGTTCCATCTGAAGTTGTAGGTTCCATTTCCAACTCGTCTTCCCAAGTTTGCTTTTGTGTCTCGATCAAGTCTTGGATTTTCTTGGCCCAAGTCAAATAGCAATCCGCACCTATGATTCTAGAAATTGTTCCCGGAACATCTGCAGCAATCCCGCAGTAGTAGTCAGCGTCCTTCTTCCCTCTTGCCAAAAGCTCTTTAGCTAGCTGCTTGCGTTTGTCCGACACTTTCATAGCAAGTATTTCGTTTAGGGTGCCTTGACTTTGTTTTTCATGGAATTCAGTCTTTGCATTTGCGCATTCGACCATCTCTATAGTTACTGCTGGATCTCCTGAACAGGCTTCTTTTACATTCTCTGGATACTGCGCCATTTCATCGGCAGGAAGGTAAGCGAACAGGTAGTTATACAACTCTATAGAATTACGCAACCATTTTTCAATGCAGGATTCCGACTTGCACCTTTCACGCAGAGCTAAATTTCCACGTGCAATGGTTTTGAATTCACTGGAATCGCCGACTTTCTGCTTGACTTGCTTGAAAATAATTCCAAGCTCATCGTCTAAACTGGATAAAGCGGGGTTTTCGCAAATTGCATTTTCAATCAGCGTCTTTGCTTCATCACAGTCGAAGCTTGCTGCATTCGCCCCGAAACTCAGGCAGGTTGCTAGAAAGATAAACAATATTCTTCGCATTTTATTTGGGTCCAAGGTACATAAAAATGCGATTTTGAAAGTAAAGTGAATGCACGAAAGACACACCCACTTACCTTGGGAAGCTCAAAGTCTAAGTTTCGAAAGTAAGACTCTCAAAGCGTGCTAGAGCCCTAACGTCCCGCTCTTTAGGGGAGTCTAGAGACACGCAGCTACAAGCCCTCTCATAAATAAGAACTGACTTATAGAAATTTCTGCTAGTACAGTTATATCGACTTGCGTTTAACGATTTCCTAAAGAGAACAGTATCTCCGCTAACTGTGGGTCTCTTGGATTGACAAGATGTACTTCCGACATTCCTTGATCAAGCAGTTTTTCTTTGATCCTGGGATGGATAGTTACCCAAAAAGCCGTCACTGCCACTATCTTTAGATTGTTGCCAAGATTATCCATAAGTACTTTAAAAGCATCTGTGCTTGTGATATAGATAACTGCCTTGGTTTCCGTATTGAGAAATTCTTTCTGAGATTCTGGCAACATTAAAGGAATGCGATAGTAGACAATGGCTATTTCCACTTCGCATCCACGCTTCTTAAGCTCGTCGCTGAGAAGTTCCCGCCCGCTCTGACCTCTTGCAATAACAACTTTACTTGGAATGCCTTGCTTAATAAATAAGTTAAGAAGTGCCTCGCTTCCACTTTCTTGGACTGATCCAGGTGGATAAATTACAGGTTTCTTTGGATGGAAAGCCTTGGCTATTTCTTTAGCTGTGGACTCACCTGGTGCTGCGAACTGCACGTCGTCCGGCCATGGCACATTAAGTTTGCTAAGACAGATAACAGCAGATGGACTGACAACGACAATAACCGCCCCTTGTTTAGCGGCTCTGGTTAGTCTATCAACTTCGTAAGCAGGATTAGAGGGCAGTTCAATTGAGAATGCCGGCCAGATATGGATATGTTTTGGATCGTAACCTTGCGCAACTAGCTCGTCTCGAAGTGTTCGAGAACTGCTATTTGGCCTCATTAAGATAATTTCACGCATTTGACGCAGCCAAAACTTCTTTTAGTATCCTTTCGGCCCCTTTCTCTTTAAGAATAGCTACTGCTTTAGCGGAAGTTCCATCAGGATCGTTTGCTTTGCCAGTTACATTAGCTGTAATAAACTCCCCAGTCTTGTGATTTCCAACAAGAGTGCGGAGATTCATTTCCTCGCCATCGATCGTAGCAAAAGCAGCTAATGGGACTTGGCAAGAACCTCCTAAAGCCCGGGAGACATTTCTTTCTGCTCTAGTACAAAGCCTAGTGGTCTCATCATTTAAGCAAGCCACTAATTCCTTTGCTTCCGGATCATTGGATCTTGTTTCAATACCAATTGCACCCTGGCCTGGTGAAGGCACGGAGATTTCAATTGGAATTACGCTCTTGATTCTTTCGGGCTTCTCTAGCCTCTTTAAGCCTGCACAAGCCATCACTAAAGCGTCAAAGTCGCCTCTGTCTAGCTTGGAAAGCCTAGTGCCAACGTTTCCGCGAATTGGAAGTACTTCTAAATGTGGATAGTTGGCACGGACCATAAGCTCTCTGCGCAGACTGGCCGTTCCGACTTTTGCGCCTGCCGGCATTTCGTCAAGTGAGGCGTATTTATTAGAGACGAAAGCGTCTCTGGGATCCTCCCTTTCCAGCACTGCGCTGAGAGCAAACTCATCTTGAAGCTCCATCGGCACGTCTTTAAGGCTATGCACTGCTAAATCTGCTTCCTTCTTCAGCATTGCAGCCTCGAGTTCCTTGACGAACAAGCCTTTACCACCAATTTTAGAAAGCGTTACATCTAAGATTTTGTCGCCTTTTGTAGTCATCCCCAAGAGAT
>JAJPXW010000117.1:2056-2617 GCA_021205255.1 Burkholderiales bacterium | reverse complement strand
GATTTGTGGACTTAGTCGAGCTATCCTTAAACGCCTATATAAAAAGTCTTCGACTGTAATCGCATATTCTTCCTCTTTGCAGTATTTAGCATAATCTAAAACTTCAGGAAGTACATCTTTCCCATTTATTAGATCACGTTCTATTTGGTCTGGATTAAATCGAGATTGTCTATATATGCTCAAAAACTCTGTTGGACAAGGCCTCTTATACATAAGACCGGATTCAACGGCTTCGGTCATTGCAGCTTCAGCAACTTTGCGATAAAGGTTCCAACTTCCACCAGCGGCTGTAACAAGATTGCCAAATTCTGTGAATACAGGTTGCGAATGCGCTCTACGTTTTCCGGCCGAACCAGGCCTAAGCAACGTGGGCATTGCCCGAAGACCTGCGTAAGTAGATCTCACAAAGCTTTTATCGAAAGGAAATTCCACGTGCTTGCGAGTCACATTTACTATGTGGTTAATTTCTTCTTCCGATGCCTCCGGATTGAAATTAGGCTCTTTTTGCGGGACAAAGGTAGTACCGATAACTATTACATCGTTCCAAGGCATTAAGAAAAC
>JAJPXW010000117.1:0-2046 GCA_021205255.1 Burkholderiales bacterium | reverse complement strand
TGGTCCTTTCTTTTCATTTGGGATCAACATTCCGGTATGGCCTTCGAAGTGCTTCTTATCCACAATGATGTGAGAGCCACGAGACAGCTTCATTATTTTGCGGACATTTGGCTGAACCATTTCCCGGATGTTATCAATCCATGCACCAGCTGCATTAAAGACCATTCGAGTCGTAATTGAATATTCTTGTCCTGTCAACTTGTCTACCGCAATAACGGACTTAATGTGACCAAGCTGCTGTGTTTCAAATCCAGTTACGGCAAAGAAATTAAGAACGGTCGCTCCCAAATTTTCTGCTGTCTTGATTAATGCAATGTTGAGTCGTGCATCGTCGAATTCAATATCTGTGTATTGAACTCCACCTTTGAGGCCTACAGCTTTTACGTCGGGTATTAGGCGGATCACATCCACGCCTCTTACCCAATCAGCATTTCCAGTGTCGTTACCAAAACAAAGTACGGAATATAACTTTAGGGCTGCCCAATAGATTTCTCTTTGATACTTTTTCCAGCAGGGAATTATGAAAGGAGTCTTGCGAACTAGATGAGGAGCATTGTCTATAAGAATCCTTCTTTCAGCAGCCGAAGTCTTAATCTGCGACCACGCTCGAGGATTCATTATGTATTTAAGGCCTCCTCCTAAAATATTAGAGGAACGTCCAGAAGTACCAGCGGCGAAATCCTGTGCTTCAAGAAGGAGAACATTGAAACCTCTTGCTGCAGCATCAACGGCTATTCCGGCTCCTATGGCGCCCCCACCAATAATTACTGCATCCCATAAAGGAGTCGTTTCAATTTTTGAAATTTTTTGGTTTCGTGTCTCCATACCTCTTAAGCCATCAGAAGAACATACAAAGTTCTAGAACCGAAAACATTCAACTTTATCCTTAGAAACTACCATATACGTATTACCACAAAATTATTTCTCCCCACCATTTGAGGCAAGCTCTAAGACTTATACATTGAAGCAGTCCATTAGTTAGAAAGCTTGATGGACAAAATAGACAGAAAATAGACTTCGGAAAGTAGAGAAAGGAATTAATTCTTGACCCTTCATGCCTTGGACTTCTGGCTTTCTCCATAGCCGACCCTCTCTCCTAGTTGGCAAAAGCCCTCATATTTCCTAGGCAGAAGAATGGGAGGTTTATTTTCCAGACGAAGTTAAAGCTTTCTTGGCTTTAGGCAAAGGAGGATACTTGGGCAAAGTGGCTAGTCGTTCAGATTTCAGCCCTGGTGCAACAGATTGTACTTCTATGGGATCGAACCCTTCCCACGCCTTTATTGGACGCTTTTCACGATATTGCATGCGTAGCAAAGTGATTCCAAAATCCATTCTACTATTGAACTCTTCTCCAGGGTTAAATACCTCAGCTGCTTGGAGAGCTCTATTTAGGGCTTCCTTTTCGGACTCGTTGAATGGTTCACTAAAAAATTTTTCTGGCATTGGCTTTATCGTCAAAAGATTTGGTCTCATCACAGCAAATCGAGGCTCATTTTTTGCGTCACCAATCCGACCAAGCTTTACCATTGTTTGGACAACAGTTTCTATAGCTTCTTCATCCAACCAATTTTTAGCCTTGAAAGCTATCGGCTTCATACCCAAGACTTTACGTGTTGCTTCGGCGTTCACAGCCATTAAAACGGCTTTTGTATAGTCAATTACGCCACCGTTGTAATAAGCTAGATAAGCAAGCATCTGTCGTATCTTTGTGTCAGGAGAAACCTGTTTAATAGAGTCGTTCATAGAGCTTTTGTCATTAGCCGAATTAGTACTTTGTGTTTTCACCACCATTATCAATTTCCTTTCCCTAAACATACAAAAGTATAGAGGTAGGAAGTGGCTTTAGAAGTAAGAGTCAATTTTTCAATACCCTATCTGGCTTATCAAAAGGAAACTAACTTCCTGATAGAAAGGACATCAACTACGAGATTAACCAAACTTGGAAAGAAACTTTCTGTGTATTTGTAGTCAGATAGCTCTTAAGGTAGGAAATAAAGCGGATAGTTACCAATTACTCTTCAGCGTTCATTACCTATAGGCCTTATT
>JAJPXW010000196.1 GCA_021205255.1 Burkholderiales bacterium | reverse complement strand
CAAGCGAATATGTAGTGTGTAAAATGCCTTTGCCAACCTTATTGTTTACTTAAAATTCTCATGCGTTAGACCTGGATCTAGGGAAGTAAGAATCAGATGGAGATTTGCGAACCTTACAATTTTGAATCTTCTAGAAGTTATGTCGCTTGCTAAAAGAAAGAGCGAGTTCAATTTCAAGTCAAATGAGCTTGAGAAGAAGTGCAAGTCAAAGATAGATTTAAATCCAGAGCCATACTTCCTCTTATGCAATTGCAAGAACGAAATCCGAGCAGTAGTTCTCTGCACCTACATGAGTAGTTAAATGAGTGAGGCTTGCTCAAAAACAATCTTTTTGAGAATGGTTAACTTTTTATCAAAGAAATGCGAAGCGCCTGGAATAACGGCAACGTAAGAGGAATTTTGTCCTGCCCATTCAAGCACGTCATTAAGAGGCATGATTTCATCAAGTTGTCCATGGATTAATAGGGACTTTCCTTTTGGAAAGGGAACATACCATTTTCCAGGAGGAGTTCCGACTAAAAAGGAGTAATAAGGCTCGAGGATATAGGTGGCTTTACAAGCAACAAACGAACCGAACGAGAAACCTGCATAAATGATTTGAGGTTTTAAGTTATTCAGTTTTTGTTGAACTTGAGGTAATGCAAGACATTGTTCAATAATTCCCACCATATCTTGAGTTTCAGGGCCTCCATTCCCAAAAGCCCCATCTGATTTACCCACTCCTCTAAAGTTATGTCTTACTGTGAGCCAGTTTGCATCTAGCAACGCAGCGTTCATCGTATGGACTACTTTATTATTCATTGAACCACCAAATAGAGGGTGAGGATGATTAATGAACGCAATGCCTTTGGGCTTGTCCGAACATAGCGAAATGACCGCTTCTATGCGACCTGCGCTTCCTTTTAAGGTAACTGGAAGATCTTGTGTCATTTATGTTTGGGATTGGAATAAGAAGCGATTTTACTAATCTATGGCAACTGCAAAAAAGTCCGAATACCTTAATGAGAAAGCTGTTTCCCAGGATTTGGCCAAGCTAGGAATAGAGTTTGAGTTGCTGGAGACAGTAAATTCGACGAATGACTATCTACGTGAGAAAGCTAAGCACGGACAAGTTAAAAAGCCATGCGCAGTAGTTGCCATTCACCAATCGGAAGGAAAAGGAACAAAAGGTCGAAAGTGGATTTCAGAAGATCTTTCGGGATTGAAAATGTCTCTTTGCGTTCCATCTAAAAGAAGTCTTGGCCATAAAGTTGCCCTAAGTCCCGCAGTTGCATTAGCAACTTGCAAAGCCCTTATGAACTTGGGCTTTACGAACTTGGAATTAAAGTGGCCCAACGATTTGCTCAGGAATGGCCGTAAGGTAGGCGGTATCCTTCTGGAGTCGGTGAATAACGGCGAAGAAACTTTTGTTATTACCGGTATTGGACTGAATCTCTATCCTAGTGAAGTAGTAGCTCTGCAATTGGATAGACAACCCGCTTTTCTATATAAAAAATTTGAAAGTAATGACGCAGAGGAAAGAACGGAAATTGTGGCTCAAGTCCTGGGAAAGTGTGCGGAAACGGTATTTGATTTCAGATTTGGTGTTGGAATGCCTGAGCCTTCCCAATGGAACAAGCATGATCGGCTATTCAATAAGAATGTTACTGTTAAATTGAATTCTCAAAACGAACTTAGCGGAGTGGCTTGCGGCATCGATAAATGCGGAAGGTTTCTATTACGGACCAGGGATGGAAAATTGCACGTGTTAGAGGATGGAGAAGTGGAGATAGGGTATGGGAATATTGTTAATTGATCTAGGAAATACGGCCCTTAAATGGTCAACTCTGGATAACCCATGCGAACCACGAACCTTTGTCCACGAGTCGTCTGGAGTATTGGACATTAATTTAAGACGTGAATGGCTCGATATGGGAGTAACTGAAGTCTATGGATGCTCCGTAGGCTCCGAATGGTTAACGCATAGCGTAAGCACCTTTTTCAAAGATCAAGGAATACCATTTAAATGGTGCAAGTCTGAAAGTAATTTCAATGGAAACTTCCACATAAAAAATGATTACGAGCATCCACATCTATTAGGTGCGGACCGCTGGTACGCCTCAGTAGGAGCTGTTTTCCTGCATCCACATCAGCCCTTACTAGTTTGTCATATGGGTACAGCAAGTACAGTGGATTCTGTGATACCAGTTGGTAAGGAAGACTATGAATTTTTAGGCGGACGAATAGCGCCGGGACCTGCGATGATGAGAGAAGGACTGGCTAGAGGCACATCGCATTTGCCGCGAGCATTTGGAGCACCAATGGAATTTCCAACAAATACGATAGCTGCAATATCGACTGGAATTGTAGATTCCCAGCTCGGTTTAATAGAAAGAGCTGTAAGGGCAATGGAAAGAAAAGGCTATACGCCGAAAATCCTATTGGCTGGAGGTTCAGCAATGGTATTAGAAGAATTTATAAGGGAAGAATTTGAGGGTGTTGATGTACGGCACAATCTCGTTTTACAGGGTCTAGCAGTAAGAGTTGAGAAGGATAAGAAGTAACAAAATGTTGAAAAAAGGAAAAGGATTCTTAATAAACTATTGAAACTAAAAAGAAAAATAGAAAAAAAGGCATTTTGGAAGCGTTTAA
>JAJPXW010000035.1 GCA_021205255.1 Burkholderiales bacterium | reverse complement strand
CTATTAATGTTTACGATGAAAAAAGGCTTTTTTACACAATAAAAACAGTCAAGGTATATACAAATTTAAGATTCACCAATAAAATACCCCCACAATTTTTATCAACTCTGAGAGAAAAAGATACATATGAACTCTACCCGCAGAAGTTTTCTAAAGACTGTTGGAGCCACTTCCCTAGGTGCGCTCTCCTTTGGCGTCTCCGCTGCTATTCCACTTTCACAGGCACCAAAATTTGAAGACGAATATGACGTAGTCATCATCGGTTCCGGATTTGCTGGCATGGCCTGCGCATTAAAAGCAGCCGAAGGTGGCAAACGCGTTCTTATCCTTGAAAAAATGCCTATCGTCGGTGGCAACTCCGCTATTTGCGGTGGTAACGTTGCTTGCCCGAACAATCCAGTACAGGCAGCCCAGGGCATTAAGGACAGCAAGGAGCTCTTCATTGCTGACTGCTTGAAAGACGGTCTTGGAATCAACCATACTAACCTACTCTCCACTATCGCCGACCGTTGCAACGACACCATCAAGATGGTTTCTGACCTCGGCGCCGAGTTTGTACCAAACAAGATGCTCTTCGAGGGCGGCCACTCCGTTCCACGTTCCTATGAAATTAAGGCTGGTACCGGTTCAGGCTACATCATCCCGATGCACGAAGCCCTGAAGAAGATGGACAACGTCACCATTAAGACCCGCTGCAAGTTCGATGACTTTATCGTTGACGATGACGGCAGAGTGGTCGGTGTTGTTTATCGCAGAAACTATCGCTTCAATCCAGCTCTCACTAGCGACGACGTAGAAAATACTTCCGGTAAGACCACTGCTGTTAAGGCTAGCAAAGGCGTGATGCTGGCAGCTGGCGGTTTCTCTCGTGACCTCTTCTTCCGTCAGGCACAGGATCCAAGAGTTGTTCCGACCACTGACTCCACTAACCAGCCTGGTGCTACCGCTGGCGTATTGGTCAAATCTCTTGCTCTAGGTGCACAGCCTGTTCAGCTTAGCTGGCTGCAGTTCCTCCCATACTGCAACCCACGCGAGAAAGGTTTTGGAATCACCGTAAACTTCACTAACCATGCTTGCATGGACCTTGGCCTGGTTGTAGACCGCAAGACTGGCAAGCGTTTCATGGACGAACACGCTGGCCGTAAGATCAAATCCGATGCACTCTTCAAAGTCATCGGCAACGACGAAAACTATCCAATCGCCGTCTGCGACGATGCAATCGTTAAAGCCATTAACCCATCTTTCGTTAAGCTTCCTCTGGAACAGGGCACTGTCAAGAAATTCGACACGCTTGAAGAATTGGCCGATGCCTATGGAATTCCAAAAGAAGCCTTCCTTGCCGAAGTCCAGAAATTCAATGGCTTCGTTAAGGACAACGATGATAAGGATTTCCACAGAATCCTTACCTTCAATGAAGGATTGGATGTTTCCAAGCCACCGTTCTATGCAGTTGAAGTTTGCCCGAAGATTCACCACACCATGGGTGGCGTAATGATCAACGAAAATGCCCAGGTTATTTCCGCTCAGACCCATAAGCCAATTCCTGGCCTCTATGCAGGCGGTGAAGTTGCCGGTGGCGTACACGGCGCTTCCAGACTTGGTACAGTTGCCGTTATCGATGCGCTGACCTTCGGCATGATCGCTGGCGAAAACTTTGCAAAGATGGAATAACAGTTCCACTTCGTATTAGCTAAGTTTTAGCATTGAAGGGACTTCTGAAAAGAAGTCCCTTCTTATTTTGCTGGAAGGTCAATCATTTTCTATTGGAAATCTTAATTTTCCAATGTCATATTTGATGTAAGTGTTTCAGCTAGACGAAAACGGTTTTAAAACATTAAATAGGTGAAATAGTCTTAGTTAGAGCCGACACTAAACTAGAATTTATCCTGCACTTTCTTAAAGAGATTGCCAGGAAATGGAAAGTGGTTTTAAAACTATTCCAAAGAATTAGCTATAGATATTTACGAAATAAGAGGGGATTTTAGTATGGAAGGGAACTGCTTAAGCGCTCAACAATTTCTTCCACCTCTTTATTTGCCTCTTCCGCTTTCTTTTCATGCTCTTTCACTTTGGCATTCTTCAAGGTTTTCAACGCTGTTTTCAAGATGAAATCTACAAATGATTCGGAATTGGTATTTCCAAAATTAAACAGAGTTTCAAGAATAATGGGCGGAAACATCACGGCAATAATGCAGGGGGCCATTACAAGAAACATTGTTCGACGTAATTCAATGGAGTCTGGCGGCAGTCCCGATATTTGAGACCCAAGTTGCAGGAGGATTGAGAGCTTTGGTATAACCGTAGTCTGTAATGTGGGTTCTAGTGCGTCGCTTTGGAAGCGGAGCTCCCAGAAAAAAATTTTGACTGCCTGCACAGTTGCACTATTTTTTTCACGTCTAAACACATGACTAAGAAATTCCTTGAGTTTTTCTTCCGGAGAAAGAGGAAGCTCGAAAATTCTCAAGATGTCTTCCATTGAAAAGAGCTGGTCATGAGCTCTTCTAAGAATTTCCTGGTGCAGCTGCTTTCTGCTGCCGAAATAATAACTTACTAAAGCAGTGTTTACCCCAGAAGCTTCGCATATTTCCTTAGAAGTGACTCCGTTGTAACCTCTTAAAGCGGTCAGTCTCATCGCCTCA
>JAJPXW010000266.1 GCA_021205255.1 Burkholderiales bacterium | reverse complement strand
CTTTAAACTAGAGTTAAGACCTAAATATTTTCAATTTCCTAACTGGGTTTTCAGCTTTTATTGCCATTGAAAAGGGGACCTGCTTCTCGTGCTATTTCAGCCAAAGCTCCCAGGTAATCCTAATAAAGAATATTGCCATAACTGCCAGCATTAAAGGCTTAACTGCTTTAATTCCTTTCTTTTCGAAAAATGAAGATCCTATCCAGTTTCCTGCAATACTAAATATGCCAGCAATAAATCCAAGCAGAATTAAAACTTTGCCGTTATAAAGAAAGACAGCTAAGGCAGCTACGTTCGTAGCGAGGTTTGTAGCTTTTGATATTCCATTTGCACTCTGCACTTTCATATGCGCTACGGAAATTAAAAGCAAAATCAAAAATGTACCTGTTCCTGGGCCATAAAACCCGTCATAAGCGCCAATAGTTAGCGAAATTATCATGGCGATAACAGCAGTCTTTAACTGAGAAAAAGGAGGCGGACTAATTTTCAGGATTCTGCTTCTTGTGATAAAGACGGCAGTCAAAGGCAGGATCACAAGCATGATCACCTTAAAAGCATGATCGTTAATCAGAAGGGCAAGGTTAGAGCCGCAGGTTGCACCTATTAAAGCGCAGATGACGCAACCAATTGAATCCTTCCATGGAATATAGCCAAGCCTCGCATACCGAAACGTGGCAAGCGCAGTTCCCATGCCAGAGCTAAGTTTGTTAGTTCCAATCGCGTAGTGGGCGGGGAGCCCGGCAATTAAATAAGCCGGAAGAGAGATGAGACCGCCACCGCCTGCAACGGCATCGACAAATCCCGCACAAAATACGAGAGGGCAAATAATCAGTAAGTCAATGAAGTTTAGGTCCATGGCGACTTCTTGCTATCGATTTTGTTTTTCAATAGCCGGAGAATTTACACGTGAAAATCGAATTTCTAACTCTATTTGGCAGGATTTAATTCAGTACGCAGACATGGAAAGAAAAATTTGTCGTTATTTTTCGGATCCAGGAATGCTGAAAGGCTTTTTGTCTTTCTGTTAGGAAGTTAAAAGTGATCTGTCAATTCTCAGTCCGACAACGTGAACTTCCAAACTGAAGTGTTAATATTTGTGAATGTATTTCTGCTAAAGAGTCAGCGTATTACACCGTATTCTGAAGCAGTGCTTATTACTGTTTTCCTAATAATTTTTATTAATTCTCGATCAAAGGAAACGCTTAATGGAAACAATTTTAAAGACTCTTCCAGTAGGAGAAAAAGGCGGCATTGCCGTCTCTGGTGGGCTAGATACAAGCACAGCACTTCTCTGGATGAAGAAAAAGGGAGCTTTCCCATGCGCCTATACGGCAAATCTCGGACAGCCAGACGAGACGGACTACGATGACATTCCACGCAGAGCCATGGATTTTGGCGCTTCAATTGCAAGACTAATTGACTGCCGTACCCAGTTGGTAGCCGAGGGTATAGCAGCTATTCAAAGCAATGCTTTCCATATCAGTACCGCTGGAGTTACTTACTTCAATACCACTCCACTGGGAAGAGCAGTTACTGGAACTATGCTTGTTAATGCCATGCGGGAAGATGGTGTCAACATCTGGGGAGACGGTTCTACCTATAAGGGCAACGACATTGAACGCTTCTATAGATATGGACTACTAGCCAATCCTGACCTCAAAATCTATAAACCCTGGCTTGATGTCGAATTCATTCGTGAACTAGGTGGACGTGCTGAAATGAGCCAGTTTCTTACAGACAATGGCTTCGGCTATAAGATGAGTAAGGAAAAAGCCTATTCAACCGATTCAAATATTCTTGGTGCAACCCATGAAGCCAAAGACCTTGAACATCTTGATAGCAATATCACTATTGTCGAGCCAATCATGGGCGTCGCTTTCTGGAAACCGGATGTCAAGATTGAACCGGAGAAAGTGACAATCCGCTTTGAAGAAGGGATTCCAGTAGCTATAAATGGAGTCGAATACAAGGACAAAGTCGACTTAATTCTGGAAGCCAACAAGATTGGCGGGCGTCATGGACTAGGCATGTCCGATCAGATTGAAAACAGAATCATTGAAGCAAAGAGCCGTGGCATTTACGAAGCACCGGGAATGGCGCTTCTCCATATTGCCTACGATCGTCTCGTCACTGGTATTCATAACGAAGATACGATTGAACAGTATCGCATTAACGGAATGAAACTAGGTAGGTTGCTTTATCAAGGTAGATGGTTCGATCCACAGGCAATCATGCTTCGTGAATCTGCCCAGCGTTGGGTGGCTAAAGCCATCACTGGTGAAGTAGACATTGAGTTGCGTAGGGGAAATGACTATTCGATTATGGATACTCGATCACCGAACCTGACTTATGCGCCAGAGCGTCTGACAATGGAAAAGGGCGACTCCATGTTCGATGCCACAGACCGTATTGGCCAGTTAACTATGAGAAATCTCGATATCACCGATACTAGAGATAAACTTGCGGTTTACAGCAAAGCAGGATTGATTGGCAGAAGCTCTTCGACCGCTATGCCACTGCTTAAAGGTGCAGAACCAGAATAGTAAATATCAGCTAATTAAGCCAATTTTTACAACATAATCTAAATAGGGCATCCGATATAGTATATCTACAGATGCCCTAAATTTTTATATACTATAT
>JAJPXW010000349.1:433-2661 GCA_021205255.1 Burkholderiales bacterium | reverse complement strand
ATAAAAGGCTGTAGCCGTAGGATGCACTGTCAGGCACGTATCGGAAATAAAACGAGTGTGCTTGCAAGGAATCACTTGCTCAGGCAGGAATTCCAAATAGGCGTTTTCTTCCAACGTAATGTTCTGTATTAGGCCGGAGTAGTTGTACTTCATTTCAGCAAGCTTGGTAGCCGCTCCAGTCGAGACAAAGGCAAAAGCGTCCTTCTTTACCGTTATGTCTTGTTCATAACGGTCGCCGTCCACATTCGGTCCTCCGGAAGAGAGAATGTAGACACAGGGCATCTCTGGCATTTCCTCATCGAAATAGAGCTCCCGCTGTACGATTAGCGGCACTCTCCTATCAAGGTAGCGCATGATGCTCTTGCCTTCCGGGTCCAGCTCGAAGCGCATATCCAAGAAGCCATGCTTACCAGGCGCATCCACATACATGGCCTCCGGTTCCTTCAGAAACGGAGCCATCTCAGGACTATTGGAAAAGTCGACTTTGGGTGTGAGAGCAAATTCTCTTTTAATTTCGTTTAGTGGCATCGCTTACAGGCAACCTTCGGTCGCACCGCTCCTATTGACTTTTAACTACAACCTTAAATTGCCAGAACCTATGCGTTTTGCGCTTTATCGAATAACGCCATCTTGAAGATAAGATCTACTAGCTCGTCGATCCCCTCCCCTTTAAGGGAGTTCGTAAATACGAAAGGTTTGCCTGGACGCATCAGCTTCGAGTCCCTATCCATCACTTCCAAACTTGCATGTACGTAAGGAGCCAAGTCTGTCTTATTAATGACTAAGATGTCGGATTGGGAAATGCCAGGACCGTCCTTGCGTGGAATTTTGTCGCCGGCCGCTACGTCTATAACATAGATAAAGAAGTCCACTAAGGCCGGACTAAACGTCAATGTTAAATTGTCGCCACCGGACTCGATTAGTACGATATCGGCATCTGGAAATTTAGACTCCATCTCTTCAACGGCTGCAATATTCATGGATGGGTCTTCACGAACTGCCGTATGCGGGCAAGCTCCAGTTTCCACTCCGATAATTCTTTCCTCCTCCAGATACCCTTTAAGAGTCTTTCTTACATGCTTAGCATCTTCGGTCGTCACGATATCGTTAGTAATGATCAGGACTTTCAGTCCTTTTTCAAGAAGCTTGGGGGTAATAGCTTCGATTAGAGCTGTTTTTCCGGACCCGACTGGGCCACCTACGCCAATTCTGCAAGTACTCATAGATATATTTCCAATTATTGTTATCAGTTCATGAACATGCGCATATTTCCTTTTTCATGGAGGCTCGCAAGCACATCCATTTCAGGAACAAAGGCATTCATATCTTCGAGTTTTAGACTTGAGACCAAGTCGAACTCCTCCTCAATGTGCGAACCAAGATCGAAAATGATTTTCTGGGTATCAAAGTGAGAGACTCGCACGCATCTCAAAGCAGCGCTAACCACCATATTCATAACACCGTACTGGTGGCAGCAAAAAAGTTCTTTTTCGCTCATTCCGGCTTCATAAGCGCAAATGCCTTGCGCTACCGGATAGGTTCCAGGCGTTGCACCGCTAGAAATATCTGCAGCCCAACGGGTAATTAGATCGGATTGCATTAGCTTGACGGCAAGCTCAGCTAGTTTCTTACCCATCCTCTGAAGCATCAGTCTGGCTTCATCGTTCATCTTGAAGTTAATCAACGCCCAATCGGCTTTCACTATTTCCCCATAATCGCCTTTAGCGGCCGATCGATAGGCATGCAGCGCCGCTACGGCATCGCTCTGGATTGCCTGGGCTAAAGCTGCTTCAGTAAATTGTCTTAAAGTTTCGGCATTAGTTACTAGCTTTTCATGCGAAGCGGTTTCCAAACCATTGGAAAACGTAAAGGTACCAACCGGGAAAGTGCCGTCTGAAAATTGCACTAACCGCATCATCGAAACGAGGCTGGGCATCTTTAGTCCTCTCCATGGTGATGATGGCCGTGGTCGTGATCATGCTCGCAACCTCCGGCATGGACATGTCCATGCCAAGCAGCCGAATCATGTCCATGTTCATGGGAATGACTTTCTTGGCTTGCTCCTCCAAACAACCTTCTTATTTCATGGGGGGCTAAATAAGGAATGACTTCCGTGCCGTTTTGAAATTCATAGGTAATGCCCTCAATGTGATGGGTTTCCAGCACACTGAGCATGACTTTTTTATCCACGGTAAGCGGAATGTAGATCTTGGTCCCTTTGACGACAG
>JAJPXW010000349.1:0-423 GCA_021205255.1 Burkholderiales bacterium | reverse complement strand
CGACAGCTGGCCAGTGCTGATTGCCAATTGCATGACCGAACTCGACGGAATGTCTAATCGTTGTAAGGGGATCTGCTTGCGCCAACGCTTCCATATTGACAACTAATACGGGATTTAAGTCCAACTTGACGATAGCTGCGGTTTTCTTTTCAGGATCATATGCAAGAACATCGCCATCGGTTACCCTGCTTCCTCTTGCAAGCGCAACCGGATATTCATTGCCGTTAGTGCCCTTTGCTAAAAATCTGCTTTTCTGGGCGGTCCATTGATCGAGAGGCACGTATTCAATTTCAAAGCCTTCGATTTTCTTCTGCCATTCAGGGTCCCGGGACACATTCCCGAGTATCTCCGAGTAAACCGTCACTTAGAGCTCCTCTATTTTTGTTTTAATAGTTTTAGATCTTTAAGTTTCAGATCTTGAAG
>JAJPXW010000110.1 GCA_021205255.1 Burkholderiales bacterium | reverse complement strand
CGTCTATTCCGAGAAATGCGTGAAGGAAAACATCCGGAATGCTCCATTTATCTCATAAGTAAGATTGTTATGGCTTCTAAGAACATCAACCTTAGAGATCCTGCTATTTACCGCATACGATTCGCAGAACACCATCGAACTGGAGACAAGTGGTGCATTTATCCAATGTACAGCTACGCACATCCTCTAGAAGATGTACTGGAAAATATTACCCACTCCATTTGTACTCTTGAATTTGAAGACCAAAGAGCGTTTTATAACTGGACAACGGAAAGAGCAGTTCCAGTAACAAGAACTCCGCAATTCAAAGCAGCAATCGAATATTTGAATGAGCTAAAGACAGCATCACAGGAGCAAAAGGAAGCTTTTGTTAAAGCAGCTATCAAATTCAAATGGAAGCTTGGTCAAACTGCGGAAGAACAAGAGGTATTGGGAATTCTCAATGCTTTAAAAGAAAATCCAGACCTCATTCCCCAAAAAGCCGATGAAGTTATAGAGAAGATTGCAGCGCAACCGGCGAAATTTACTCCACTTCTCCAAGAAGTCCTTTCAGCAACTGTAAAACTGAACTTCTTCCTGCTACCTCACCAGTATGAATTCAATCGCTTGAATTTAACCTCCGTCGTGATGAGTAAGCGCAAACTCATTTCGCTTGTAAAGGAAGGCTTGGTCGATGGTTGGGACGATCCAAGAATGCCAACTCTGGTGGGACTCAGAAGAAGAGGATATTCTCCAGAAGCAATGAGACTTTTCTGCGAGCGCATCGGAGTGTCCAAACAGACTGGTGGATGGATTGACTATTCAGTGTTGGAAAATTCCCTTAGAGAAGTTCTAGATTCCGATGCTGACAGAAGAATTGCCGTTCAAAGGCCAATAAAACTTGTCATCGACAACTGGCCGGAAGGCAAAGAAGAGACTGTTGAAACCCAGAACCATCCTCTCAAGCCGGAACGTGGTACAAGACCCCTATTATTTAATGGTGAACTTTGGATTGAAGAAGACGACTTTTCCGATAATCCACCAAAAGGCTACCGTCGACTGACATTGCCTGCCGAAGATGGCACACCTGGCCAAGCTGTACGCTTGCGCCATGCTTATGTAATCAGAGCTACTAGCGTAGAAAGAGATGCAAATGGCAACGTTACGACTGTCCATGCCGAATACTATCCGGATACCAAGAGTGGCACTCCAGGTGCAAATTCAGTAAAGGCAAAAGCCGCTATTCATTGGTTAACCACTAAAGAAGCAGTCCCTGCAGAAATTAGGTTATATGACCGCTTGTTTACAGTCGACCAACCCGATGAAGGAGGAAAGGACTTTAAGGAATTCCTTAATAAAAACAGTAAGACAGTACTTCATTCCTATGTTGAACCTTCTCTAAAAGAAGCTAAACCAGAAGATAGGTTCCAATTTGAGCGTAATGGTTATTACTGTGCCGATCAAAAGGACTTCAGTCCAGAAAGGCTGGTTTTCAATCTTTCTGTTCCTCTGAAAGAAAGCTTCAAGATGCCTCCAAAGAAGCAGTAAGAAAATCTCGGTAAGCTTTCTTAAGACTTACTCAATGATGCATCTATATAGTGAACCCCAACTACCTGATTTATAAAGTTTTTGGGGTTCAATATTTATGAGCAAATTCACTCGCCGTTCAGTACTAGCGGCTTCTCTTGCAGGTCTTTCCCTACCCTTTGCTTCCAACGTATCCGCTAAGCCGGCAGTTGTGCCGTCAATCTGGGAAGGCCAGAAGATGTACGACACCTTCCTAAAGGATGGAACTGGTTTTTCCTACCCAGGAGCCGATGACAAACCAATCGCTATTGTGGCATTCGATCCCCAGTGTCCTGACTGCGACCATCTTCAGAAGACTATCAAGCCTCTGATGAAGGATATCAAGTTTATTTTCTATCCCATCTCCTATCTGAACATTCACTCCGAGCCTCAGGGCACTACCATGCTTATTGCTGAAGAGCCATGGAAAGTTTTGGAAGAACAGCATGAGCACTTCAAAGATTCCGACATGCGCGGTATTCATTACGATGTTTCCAAGCTCCCAGTAGATGTAAGAGATAAAGTTTGGACAAACACTAAGCTTCACCGCCGTGCTGGTTGCAGATCCGTTCCTTATGGCGTATTCAAAAACTCCAAAGGCGAATACGTTCCATTTGATGAGAATTTAACGACACCTGAATTAGCAGAAATCTTTGAAATCAAAGACTTCAAAGCGGAATAAGTAAAAGCTACAGCTTGATCAGGCTTCTCATTTGAGAAGCCTTTTGTTTTAATGCAAAAACACTTGGCTTCGTTAGTTCCTTCAACATGGCGCTTTAAGTAATCAATTAGGTGGCCTTACCTTTCTGAAGATTGCCGAAGACATAAATTCCGATTCTTCGTCTTCCCGACTAGAACAACTTCCTTATTCACTTAGATAGACATCAATAGAACAATAGAAGCAGATTTTTAGACAGGCAATTAAACACTTTTAGGAGGGGTTATTTATATCTGCTAAAAGTTGTAACTAAAATTGAAATATCCCCATTGATAGTCAAAATCATTGGTGAACATCACCTAAATATGGCATTTATGCCCGTTCAATTTGGTTAAGGACAAAATAAATACTTACTCACTAATAGATTTTTACTATAGTTTTAGTTTCATAATATGAGGTGAGAAAAAG
>JAJPXW010000338.1 GCA_021205255.1 Burkholderiales bacterium | reverse complement strand
ACTTAAAACAATAAGTAAGGGCGAGAAATTGCACTCTTACCTTCGTTGTGTTTAACTTTTGGATATATTCGGCTTCCGAAGTTGCGATTCGGGACAACCAACCGAAATGCTTAATAAGAAAAACAATGCCGATTGTAAAGTCTCCTTATAAAGCTCCTTTTTGGGCAATTGGCCCACATATTCAGACTGTCATACCTGCCGAGCTTGCTAAGCCACCTAAGGTCGATTACAGACGCGAAATTTGGGATACTCCAGATGGAGACGTCGTGGCAGTTGATTGGGCACCGTCAGAGCACTTGCCTGAAAATGCTCCTGTGTTATTGCATCTGCATGGATTAGAAGGTTCCTCCCACAGCAAATACGCACTGGCGACAATGGATGCTTGTGTAAAAAGAGGAGTTCGCGGCTTGGTCTTTAACTACCGTAGTTGCGGTGGGCTGGACAACAAGAAAGTCAGATCCTATACGGCCGCCGATGATGCGGAGTGGGATTGGGTGCTTCAAAAACTCAAGACTCAATATCCCAATTCCAAGATCTATGCGTTTGGGGTTTCCCTTGGCGCCAATAATCTTCTTCATTGGTTGGGGACGAGGAAAGAGAAAGCTAGAGAACTGGTAAACGCTGTGGTGGCCGTCAGCGCGCCTATGGATCTAGTCGATGGTTTTAAGAGATTGCATCAAGGCTTCAGCCGACTATATGAACTGAACTTTATTTTTCCACTGAGAAAGAAAGCCTTTGAGAAGTTAAGGAGATTTCCCGGTTGTTTCGACGATAGCGAACTTCATTCGATTTGGTCGATGGAAAAATACGATGACGTCATTACAGCAAGGATAAATAATTTCAAAAACGGGCATGAATACTACCAATATTGTTCAAGTAAGCCTCTCTTGAAATATATTCGAGTTCCAACATTAGTAATTCATGCTTTAAACGATCCAATTGTCGGTGGCGACTGGGTACCAACTGCAGACGAGGTCTCGGAAGACGTTGTTTTAGAATACTCAAAGGATGGTGGCCATTGCGGTTTTCCAATTGGTCGCTTTCCAGGGAGCCTCGGATATCTGCCGAGCCGCACCTTAGATTTTTGTTTGCAGCATTAACCATCCAACAAGTTCGCTGGACTGTATTTCCGGTTTGGAGCCTGTATGCCTTTGAAATTAAACGCCAATTCCGCTTTAGGATTTCTTTACTTCATCCTTTTCATTTTTACTATTCCAGCCATGAACTGGATCGTCATGCATGTTGGAACGGTTTGCGAGCCTAATGGACCCTGCCTCATTCCAGTCTGGCCTGGCATCATGGCTCCAAGTGGCGTATTGATGGCTGGATGCGCCTTGGTACTTAGAAATGGAGTGCAAGTAAAGTTAGGCATTCGGTGGTCCATTTACGCCATACTTATTGGCACTGCGCTGTCCGCTATTTTTTCGCAACCATCCCTAGTCCTTGCATCAGTTCTGGCTTTCCTGTTTTCGGAATTTGCGGATTTGGCGGTCTATACCCCTTTAAGAAGGAAATGGCCAGCATGGGCGATCATGTTCAGTGGACTAGCTGGCTCAGTCGTAGATAGTATGATTTTCCTGTCCATCGCTTTTGGTTCCATTGAGTTTTTAGTGGGACAAGTGCTAGGTAAATTCTGGATGTCGCTTATAGTGGCTGCCCTGATAGGATTCGTGCGTTCTAGAAAGAAGGCCCAAAGGCAGGCCTAAGGAGATATGAAAATGGCCTCACCTAAGACCGCTGTACTGCTTATTAATTTAGGAACACCGGAAGCGCCGACGGCAAAGGCAGTAAAGCCTTACCTCAAGGAATTCCTGTCCGACCCTCGCATTATTGAAGTTAATCCGACTCTTTGGAAAATCGTGCTCAATTGCATGATTTTGCCAAGGCGCTCGCCAAAATCGGCAAAAAAGTATGAAAAAGTTTGGATGAAGGAAGGCTCCCCTCTTATCGTGCATACGAGAAGTCTCGCAGAAAAACTACAAAAGAAACTAGACCCATCCAAAGAGGAAATATTGGTTACTTTTGCAATGCGCTATGGGAAACCATCAGTTAAAGAAATCTTGCCGAAAATCCATTCGGAAGGGGCAGAAAAAGTTTTGTTGGTACCTATGTATCCGCAATATTCGGCTACTACGACAGGAACCGCCATGGATATAGTCTGCGATACTCTAAAAACCATGAGAAGTCAGCCAGAAATTCGAAATGTTCGTGATTGGCATGACCATCCAAACTATATAAAAAGCATAGCTGACAGTATAAGGTTGCTTTGGAAGAGAAAAGGACCTCTTGGAGAAAAGGGAAAGTTGATTTTAAGTTATCACGGTATGCCGCAAAGCTACTGTCGAAAAGGCGATCCGTATAAGAAACAAGTAGAAAAGACCTCTTCACTAATAGAAAAAGAGTTGAAATTAAAACCTGGCCAGCTCCTCACTACCTACCAGTCGAAATTTGGTAACGACTTGTGGCTTGAACCCAGTACGGAGATCACTTTAAGAGGGCTTCCGCCGCAAGGAGTGGAGAGAGTTGACATTTTATGTCCGGGTTTTTCAGCCGATTGTCTTGAAACCCTGGAGGAAATAAATATGGATTGCCGTAAGGCTTTCTTGACTTCCGGGGGCAAGGAGTTCAATTACATCCGATGCTTGAATGCGGATGACGGGTGGGTTATTACCC
>JAJPXW010000082.1:2414-2691 GCA_021205255.1 Burkholderiales bacterium | reverse complement strand
AAATTATGTGTTTTAGAGGGGAGAATTTAACGCTTTGGGATAAAATTCAGGTTTACTATATGACGTTGCAATGGGCTTTGCTGATGAGCACGAAGAACAAAAAATGGAAGAAGACAGAGAAATGAACCCATGGGATTACTAATATTTGCTCTCCTTGGCTCTAGAAAAATTGATGCTTTGAAAATAGAGATATCTGGTTTCCAAGCCTCCTTTTGTCAGGATACAGCTTTCTCTTAACCAGTTTAGTTCTTTATGACTAACGCTATAGTACCGAAGG
>JAJPXW010000082.1:1623-2404 GCA_021205255.1 Burkholderiales bacterium | reverse complement strand
CTAAACTCTATAGTTCCAGAGGTAATGCTTAACAGCTGGTTCCCAACAAAGGGCATGCGGAAGAAGAAACTTGTTTCCTCCGATCACAAAGAGAAGGAGATAAGAAATCGAACTTATCAATTTTTTCCATTAAAAAGCCAATCGCTGGGGTTTCGCGTAAAACCAAATGTAAAAGACCCTTCGAATGGCGCAATGATTCGAAAGTATCTAATGGGAAGAGCAAAAGCGACAACCAAGAACGACTTCTACCAAAACTAAAATCGCATTGAACAACTTTCAAAAGGATGTTGACGCAGAATCAATACTGACTACATTAAAGCTAGTCAATAGTATTACAAAAATTGTTCCCTTTAGCATTCCGCATTCTTTTCGTTACGAAGAAAACTTCATCGATTTGACAGGCTTTATTCAACGATCATGCAAAAGAAAACACTCCAAGACGAGAATTTAGAAAAGGCAAAAAGCTCCTTCGAAGAACTAAAAACTTTCCCTGTGAACTATACCTATTTTGTTATTTGTCTATCTTCCATTTTTGGTAAACCTAGAGTTACTGAGATCGTTGATTTCTGGAGCAAGTACCGTCCGATATTGAAAGAGATTTTCAATGATTTTCCTGATTACGATATCTCAGCCGAGGCCATTAGAAAGCTTTTAACCTTAACTAATTCCAAATGGTCTTACGGGTTACTAGAAAGTGTTGTCAATCCAATTACGGATGCAATTGAAAACGAAACATTGGAATACGAGGGCGGTAGGCCAATCTTCTCTTCGTTGCAAGATA
>JAJPXW010000082.1:0-1613 GCA_021205255.1 Burkholderiales bacterium | reverse complement strand
ATACTTACTTACTCGACCTTTCCTTTTTCCCAACGCCCACCGGAATAGCCATTGGTCAAAGACGTAACACGAGAGGGGTCGGATTTCCTGAACTATTTCCATTAGACCTTAAAAATACCGTCATAACCTTCGACAGTAGCGAACCGACTCCAGAAATTGCAAAAAGCCTTATCGAAGATGGAGCTGAGTATTTTCTAAAGATAACCGAAAAACAAGGGGAGATTTTGAGGGAAACTCAAGACATTTTCAATGATCCGCTTCTAGTCAATCAGACTAAAGGAATAGAAGAATATCAGGAGAGTCTCTCGCTCACTCGATCCTTAACAGTTGCACCGGCAAAACTCCTAAAGACAACAAGCCTAAGTCAGTAGGTTGGCTTAGCAACTGGAAGCCTGGTAAAGGAAACATTCATACAAGCCGACAAGGAAACCAGCGAAGTTTCGATTCGGGATGTTTTCTATATTTCCACTTTCTTACCTGACAATCCCTGTATCACAGAACAAGTAACTAGAGCCATCTGGGGAACTCCAAAAGTGCCAAAGTCCTTTCTTTATCTTCTCAGTATCGATTTCTTCTACGATATTTCTCAAATTAAAAACGCCAATTTCGTTGGTAACTGTGAAATACTCAAACAGATGTACTTCCGCATCGAAAGATACTTAAAGGACAAAACCAAAAAGGCTTACAAAACGATAAGGAGAGGAAGTGGAAACGCCAGTAAAACCAAAGAGGGTTTTGTTGACTTGATATTCGAAGTGGCCTCTGGTTATACCTACAAGACCGCATTTGGGAAGAGGAAGAAGAGGATAAAAGACATCGGAGGCGGCTTGCTTCTAAAGAGTTTTAATTTCTTGCAAACATTTCTCTAGCCTATCCTTTGAGGATGGAGGTAAGACTTATTTTTTCTATATCCACGCTTCCCTTTACTCTCTGAAGAACATGGCTAAACTGACTTTTTGAGTCAATGGTATTCATTAGAAGTCTGGAGTGCTTCTTATTATGGGAGTATCTGAAACTCAGTTAAATTCCAAGTCAGTTCCTATTCATCAATTGCTCAAATAATTTCCTTTTTTGTCAATAGCCTTTTCGCCAGGCACTACTACCTCGCAGGTTAGTGGCTAGAACTTTGAGCGGATTAAAGTGTAGATTAAAGAAGACACGAGATGTTCATTAGTAGCCCCTTTTCCAATCTGACAGGTAAGGATTCGACGTTTGGAAGAAACACTGCATTACGCAACTTCAAAGTAAAAGTAAGAGAGAAATATGCGAACCATCTAGGTATAAGCCCAACTGGCAATTTGCTCTTGTAACCACCTTGCTATTTCAGCGAAGTCGGCAGGTCTTCTAACTATAAAATCTGTTGCCTAATTTGGGATGCCAAATTTTTCAGAATCATTCCTTAAGAGCCGTTGTCCCCGTGCAATTTTTTGTGAAAATTTAAAAAGCACGTATAAACCCTCAGATGGAAAGACTTCCTATGTCTCTCAATTGGGACAAGATCACAGGCAAAAAGAATTTTCATCCATGGGGGTGAGGCCTGACAATGGCATCATGAACGTTTGGTTGGTAAATTTAGAGGCAATTAAGTCGGTAAATTTAAGGAAAAAGGGCAA
>JAJPXW010000062.1:1968-2705 GCA_021205255.1 Burkholderiales bacterium | reverse complement strand
ATATAAGGATCTTCAAGAACGCTGACATATTCTGGGAAAATTTGCGACCCCTTCTTATCAAGAAGGAAAGAAGCTTTTCTATAAAGGGCTCCTCCTGAAGCAGCCGACCTCAGTACTCCAAGAATCTGTTCGGCAGCCCTATTCTCAAAAATCATAGGACACTTGCGTGTGTCAAGACTCTTTGCGGAAAGCATGGAGCAAGCTCTTTCTGCCGCCTTACGTCCTATCTTTTGAGGATCTTCAAGCTTTTCCGGGACTGTATCGCTACTGTACCAGCCTCCGGTCTGCATGCCATTTTCGTCTTCAGCAATCAGGCCCACTCCTACAGTATGGCTAGAAAAAGGATAGCCATTGCAAAAACCTAAAGTATTACCTAGAACAAATGTTCCTGTTGAAGTCGTAAAAGAAGCCCCTTCCGTATTTGTAACTCTTTTATCTGCATCTAGTCCGGCTTTTTCTGCCTTCTTGCAAATGTCGACAGCTTCTTCAGTAGAAATGTTCCAAGGATGGCAAAGAGAAAGGTCAGGAGGATCCTGGCAAAGAAGTTCTTTTTCTGGAAGTCCAGCGCAAGGGTCTTCAGCAGTGTATTTAGCTATGTTTAATGCTGCTTTGACTGCGGAGCGTATACCTTCGTCCGACATATCTCCACTAGAGGCGCAACCCGTGGCTTGGCCGATATAAACCTGGACAGCTAAGCTCCTATCGTGGGTATTTTCAAGAATCTCAATATCTTGCTT
>JAJPXW010000062.1:0-1958 GCA_021205255.1 Burkholderiales bacterium | reverse complement strand
CGGCGCCACAAGCAGCTCCCATATCCGCCGCCGTCTCGAAGTCTTTTTTCCCGCGTTCTTCTAAATATTCATCACTGCTTAAACTGGGGCTTTTCTGCATTTGCGGACTCGGTATAAGAACGAGCGGTTATCATACGGCAAATCACAGCAGCGGGCACTGTTTACCTAAAGAGTATCAATCAGAAACATCTATGATCATCAAAAGAAAAAACGAAGAAGACTTGGAAGATTTAGAAGATCTAGGACCGAGCAAGAGCGAGCTTAAAAGGCGTGCTGAAAGACTTCAAGATTTAGGAAAAGAGCTAACCACACTTGGAGAAGAGACTTTAGCCAAGATTGCCCTTCCTGAAGAGCTTCTTGATCAGCTTGCAGAATATAAGAGGATGCGAAGCTTTGGTGCTCAACGGCGGCAACTCCAACTCATTGGCAAAGTAATGCGAGCATTGGATCCAGATAAGGTCCGAACGGCTATAGACAGAGCCAGAGGAGTAGATAAAGCGGCAGTTGCTGCGCACCATCGAGCGGAAAATTTAAGAGCCGCTTTAATTAAAGAAGACAAGTACCTGACGAACTTCGTTGAGGAATTTCCAAATATTGATGTTCAAAATATCAGGAGGTTAGTCAGAGCAGCAAGAAAAGAAGCCGAAAACAATAAACCTCCAAAATCATCAAGAGAACTTTATCGGATTATCTATGCGTTAATTCTACCTCCACTCGTCTTGGAAGCCGAGACTGAAGCGAGCGACGAAGAAAACTAAAGGGAAGAACGAGGGCTAATTTCCTGAATTTGGCTAAGTTCCAATATCCTGGCTGTTTCTTCCTTTAAAATACTTGTTTCCTACCCAATCGAGGGCTTTAATAATATGGGTAGCACAAATAGGCCAGCCATCATTGGACTAGTTTCCGTTTCCGACCGCGCTTCTAGCGGTACTTATGAAGATCAAGGGATCCCGGCACTGAAATTCTGGTTGTCAAAAGTCATTCTTAGTCCCTATACGATCGTCGATAGGCTTGTTCCAGACGACCAAGATACGATAGAAAAGACTCTAGTATCTTTATGTGATGACGAGAGGTGCGATCTGATTCTTACGACTGGTGGAACCGGTCCTGCTAGACGGGATGTAACACCAGACGCCACTCTTGCAGTCTGTACCCGAGAAATGCCAGGATTCGGAGAACAGATGCGAGCGATTTCGCTAGCGTTTGTTCCAACTGCCATCCTGTCTCGCCAAGTCGGCGCATTAAGAGAAACAGGAGAAAGGAACACGTTAATCCTTAATCTTCCAGGTCAGCCAAAATCAATTGCAGAAACTCTGGAAGGTTTGCCTCAGAAAGGAATAAGTGGAATTTTTGCGGCTGTCCCTTATTGCCTTGAGCTCATTGGTGGTCCGACAATTGAGACCGACCCTCAATATATTGTGGCTTATCGCCCGAAGTCTGCTCCTCGACCAAACATTATCGACGCCATCATCCAGGAACCCAAAGAAAAAGCCGATTGCGCCATCATCGTTCTTCATGGACTAGGTGCGGATGCCAGTGACTTCGAACAATTAAAAGAAGGACTACTTAGAGAAGGCGCTCCTTTAGAAAACGCTCGTTTTATTCTTCCAAACGCTCCCGAACGTGCCATCACAATGAATATGGGCTACGTCATGCGTGGCTGGTACGACCTTGTCAATATCGATCCAAACTCTAAAGAGGACGAGAAGGGCATAGAAGAAAGCTATGAAGTTCTCAAGAGGTTAATTGCCGAGGAAGAGACAAAAGGAGTTCCAAGAAACAGAATCTTCCTCGGAGGCTTCTCTCAGGGTGGATCCATGGCGATGTACGCTGCCGTTCGTCTGCATCGGCCAATAGGAGGCTTCTTCTGTCTGAGTTCCTATCTTCCACTGATGGGCGAGCATGAATCCGAACATGTTGGAAAAGCGATTGCATCCCCAATCTTTGTTGGGTATGGC
>JAJPXW010000154.1 GCA_021205255.1 Burkholderiales bacterium | reverse complement strand
AAATAATATCTTAAAACCATTTTGGACAACTTTAATAATCCCGTTACTACTCATAACGGATGAGGTTAACACTAATTCATTTAAAAACTAATCCACAATATAGGGATTCGCTTAGAAAAAGCCAATTTACGGCTAATTAATTTTGAACTGAATGAGGTGATTACTATGGTTGCTCCCCTTGAGGGCATGAAAGTCATCGATATGACTGAAGTCCAGTCAGGACCGTCCTGCACACAAATGTTAGCTTGGCTTGGCGCCGATGTTATTAAAATCGAGCGTCCAGGTGGAGATCCAACAAGATCGGAACTGCGGGACATTCCAAATGCCGACAGTCTTTACTATCTCCAGCTAAACAGCAATAAGAAATCGGTAACTCTTAATGCCAAGACACCGGAAGGGAAGAAAATTCTGACAGAAATGATCAAAGGCGCCGACATGTGCGGCGAAAACCTTCACCCGGGTGCCATTGAAGAATTAGGCTTTGGCTGGGATGTAGTCGATAAGCTTAATCCAAAGTGCATTATGGGTTCCATCAAGGGTTTCAACAAAGGTTCACGTTATTCGAACATTAAGGCTTTTGAACCAGTAGCACAGTGCGCCGGTGGTTCAGCCACAGCAACTGGCTGGTTTAGTGGTCCAGACAATATTCCTACACAATCTGGTGCGGCATTGGGCGATAGCAACTCAGGTATGCATCTGTTAATTGGCTTGTTGGCAGCTGTTGCTCAAAGATATAAGACTGGGGAAGGCTGCTACGTCTATCAGTCCATGCAGAATGCCGTGATCAATCTTTGCAGAATTAAGCTTCGTGACCAGTTAATGCTTGACCGTCTCGGCTATCTAGCCCACTACTCCATGTATCCGTATGAAAAGTTTGGCAAGACAATTCCACGTCCTGCCAATGCGGAAGGAGGCGGCGTTCTAGGTTGGTGCTACAAGTGCAAGAACTGGGCTACCGATGACAACGACTACGTCTATATCGTGATCCAGCGTAGCAAGAGAGGATTTGAGCAGTTCTGCGAAGCCATGGGATTCCAGTCATGGCTAACCGATCCAAAGTTCAACACCGCCGATGCACGTGATCTTCATAAGCGTGAAATCTATGCCGCCATAGAACAGTGGACGATGCAGAGAAGTAAGGAAGAATGCGTCAAGTACCTCGGCGAAAAGGGAGTACCAGTTGGCCCAGTAGCCACATGGTATGAACTTGAACGCGATCCAGACCTTACTACCGATGGAACTATCGTCAAGGTCGAAGAAGGCGGAGTTCGTGGCTCCTACCTCACTGTTGGCCTGCCTTTCACAATGTCCGACTTCAAGCCAGACATTAAACGTGCTCCAACCTTAGGCGAAAACAACGCAGAAGTTCTGGCCAAGTACGGCTATACCACTCCTGAGCAACTTGCAAAACTGAAGGAAGAAAAGGTTATTGAATAATAACCAATAGCAGATCCTAATAGGATCTAGAACGGAGAACCTGAAATGGCTCTCCGTTAACTTTATGTAGGGCTGAAAAATTAGCGCTTGGAGCAAGTAACACAAAAGAAAGCTATTCAACTAATACCATATACTTAGCTGTCTGCTCTTCTGTTGAGCTATTTAAAGAAATATCAGGCTGGTCAAATACGAAAATGTCACTAGCGCATTTAAATCCAGCGTTACGTATCTCAGTTATTTTCTTTTGAAGTTCTTCCTTGTGCGCTTCTGGAAGACCTTTCGTATACCAGACTGCATACTTACCCGACTTCATTTTAAGAGCAACGCCCGCTTTGCCACTTTTGGCGCAGAAGATAAACCCAAGCATTCGAATTGAATCAGTTTCAGCTGTTTTTCTTTCTAGCAATCTTCCAATAGGCCGGATAGTTGGATCAATTTTCTTTTTAGAGGCATCCAAAATCTCTATGAGTTTAGCTTCGGCTGTTGCAGGATCTTGGATTTCTTGTAGAAGCGGAACTAAACGAAACTTTTCTGCAGCGCACTTTTCAAAATGAAGCTCACCCCAAGAAACTCCACTTAACGCTTCCATTCCATTTACTAGTTCGGAAAGCTGGGAATAACCATTCTTCAAGGAGGCAATCTGCTTTTTCATCTGTTTCTTGCGTTGCTTTAACCAAGAAAGTGTCTGAGCTTCAGTGCCATTTCCACACATTCGCTCAATTTCCTTAAGAGAGCATCCAGATTCCTTTAACAAGCTAACAAGAAAGAATTTGGCTCTTTGATTTGGTGACCAAAGACGGTAGCCGTTTGAGGAGACTTTGGCTGGTTTTAGGAGGCCGATCCTATCGTAATGAAAGAGGGTTTCTTTTGTAGTTCCGCACAAGTCAGCAAATTCTTTCGTCTTGAGCATGTTGTTCTATAAGTAAATTAGGTTCGGGTGGATTCTACCCAAGTCGGTGGCTGAATTGGGTTATTTCTTCAAAAAGATATACCAGCTCAATAGTTAGCCCTTAAAACTCTTTGGAAAGAAAATGGTCTTGCCTAGTAGCAATTCAGAAAAGGACTCTAACTTTCATTCCTGATTTCTTAGTTCTTTAACGTAGGCGATGGGAAAGAGGGCATCTTCTGCTTTAATTTTATTAATGCTCTCTTCGGTAGAGAAGAAAGAGATTCGGCCTTAGACGGCTTTACAAAGAAGGGCCTTAGAACTTAAGTATCGAAATCATATGGTTGAAGATTCTCTTCGCACCAAGCTTTTAATATCTAGGAAAATTA
>JAJPXW010000049.1:1710-15752 GCA_021205255.1 Burkholderiales bacterium | reverse complement strand
TGAATTGTCCATCGTTAAAAATCAGAGCGTTCGTAAGGCCATATTTCTCCATAAGGGACGCCACGCCGGGAACAGTTATCTCATCGTAGTCGCCAAGATACGTATCCAAACAGACAGGTTCGCCTAGCACAGCACTGTAGGCATAGAGAGTAAAGAAATCGTGTTCTTCAAACTCATCATATCTTTGTGGCCGAAGGGTATAGTCAGCTAAAGTGGGATCTTCAGTAGGATTTTTCCTATGCGCCTCGTCTAGTACTACTAATTGGTCCTTAATGGAAAGATTGGCAATATGCAATTTACAGAAATCCAGTCTTCTGTAATAGCTCTCGCCAAGCCTGGTAATAAGGGAATAAAGAGAATTTTTCGAAACAGGTGCACCTCGCCAGTAAACGCTAGCGTATGAGCTTCGAAAAACTTCTTGGACTTCGATAATTGGAATATTAGGCCGTTTAATCCTCGCATCTATCAATACCATTATTGAAAGCGCGTCGTTGATGCTAAAGACATCAAGCAATTCTCTAAAAACACCCGACATTAATTTATGTAAAAGGGCCGATACTCCATAACTAAGAGTTACCGAACCTTGTGCCGCTAGCGACATTGAATCAAGTGGCACATACTTTCCGCCAATAATATGACCGACGACTTTGCCATTTCTAGGCGACGAGCTTTTGCCTGGTCGATGAACGGACTCTTTGCGAGCTAGCACGGCGAAACGCTTTCTTCCATCGCCTCCATGGTCAACAACCACTGTATTCAGTGGTCTCTTCACAGCTAAAATATCCGCAGGTACTGCCATAGAGACTCTCTAATTTTCCCAATATTGCAGAGAATATTAAAACGGATTATCGGATCCTCGCTCTCTGTCCTTTAGTCATTTTTTCTTAAAGTATTCTTCTTTCTGCTTGTAACCAGTGAGAAGTCGGCTTTCTTTAGGAATCCAGAAAGGATCAGCAGGAAACATTTCTTTGGTGACCAGAAGAAGGCCCCTCTTTATTAGTAGAAAGGAAAGGTAACTAAAACAAAGAATTACCATAAACTGGCCTAATGAGATATTTTGCCGAATTGGGATCAGGAAAGCAAGGTAATCTGTTGCTTCATAAGACTTTTAAGAATTCGGGCCTAATTTTTCATACTTCTTTTCTTATTGATATTTCCTGAATAGCTTTCTTCCTCGGGCCAGGAGAGGAGAACCGAGACTTTGCAGCTTGCGCAGTTCACACTTCGCAAAGGCGCGGAAGGAGTGGATTTTTACTTCCACGACCAAAGCTAGAAGCTAATTTGGTTGGCCTGGCAAGCTCTTCACTAACTGAACACTGAGGAAAAGAAGATATCCCGGAGCCGGAGGAAAGCGGTACTTCCTGTTGATGGAAAGCCGATTTAGTAGTTTTATAACCAAGCCCAAACACTAAATTGGGTATTGCCATTTCTACTAATAGTAGGGTTTTGGTAGCCACGAGACTACAATATGGCGTAATTCTATCTATATAGACTTGTGCATAAAAGGCTAGTTGAACTCACCATCCTCATAGAGGTATGAAACCAAAAGGAGATCCGCCTTGCAGGCTCGCTGTCAGTTTTTCATTATAGGCAAAAGCACTTTGCCGCCGTTGGGTTAAAACCATCGGAGGCTAGGGAATTGCTTGAGCTTGTCTTTCGGGGTAGCTCTTCCGCGTACGTGCATTAAGTCGCTAAAAGAAATTGAATGGGAGGAAAATTAAATTGTCCGACTTCAATAACCTGGACGATCCTGTGATTGAGAAGAGGGATCAAGAAGTCTTGCCGAAGACAGAGAAGGAGGCTCCGCTTCTTCTCGAAGGAGAGGTATCGAAAACAACGACAGAATCTGCTCCTGTGGAGGCAAGTCCAAGTCCTAGTCAACCCCTTGAACCGGATCTAGCTATTTCTAGGCAGCCCGATCACGCCGAGCAAGCGCCTCTTCCGGTAATTGCCGACGACCAACGCAACGCCGAGCAGCTTCCCGAAGCGATGGGAACAGAAGAGTTACCATTAGCTAAAGAGTCTGAGGAAAGTCCTGCCAATCTACAAGTCCCTGGTGGAGATGAAGAAAATAGTAATACCACTTCTCCTTCTGAAATCGAGCCAGCCGACCGCATCCTGGAGGCATCGGCCAATAGCGAGCCACTGGTTCAAGATAAAAGTGACGCTGTGCAAGCTAGCGAAGTGAGTTCCACTCCAGACCAAACCAATCTCGGTGAAGAGGAGAGCTCCTCGGAAAAACAATCCGAGATTACGGAGATTAGTCAGGATCCACTTCTTCTTGAATTGGCAGATGACAGCAAAGTAGAACAAGCGCTAACGGCTGAGCTCGAACCAGCTTTAGTTGCCGCCGACGACAGGTCTCTTCCAGTTGTCGTTGAAAATTCGGTGCAGGGAATTTCCGAGTCCGAGCCATTCATGCAGGCCAACGCGCCGGAAGCTGAAAATCCCGAAGCCGACCAGTCGGCTTTCGGCACTGAAACTATTCTTGTCGATGGGCAGCCAGTCCAAACGCGCACCTACAAGGACGCTACTGGAACCTGGTATGAGGCCTTTCCTCTTTTGCGGTCTCTTAGCTGGATGCCTAAATCTTCTCAGGAAAAGTTCGTCCGGCGCTGGATTCCGAGACAAAACACGCAACTAGTGGTGCAATCGAACATATCCACCTCTAAGACAACACATCTAAACGAGGAGGGTCTGCGGCAGCTTTTATCTCAAATTGAAGTCATAAAGCCTTTCTATACAGAGCATCAACATATTGAAAAAAGCAAGTTATCTCCAACTCTGCGAAAGAACACCGAAGAAGTCCCTGATCCAATTAAAAATCCTATTCCATTATTTCCAAAGGGGAGAGGTGTCGCAGAACTTCTGATAGGCGATAACATCGTTAACACTGCAATCTACGTTGATGACTCGGGCACTTGGTTTGGGACGCAGGAACTTCTAGCAAATACGAAGTATGGAAATCGCCGCGATATAGGAAAACAGATAAGGCGAATGCTAGGGTTGAACAACATTCGAAATATCGAGCAACCGACCCCAAACGGAACAAGAGGCAAGCTCTATACCAATGAAGATGGATTAAGAGCCCTACTCAGAAAATTGGGCAAAACGCTCGAGCTTGTTGCACTGCAAGAACCAAAAAATACGGCAGACGAACAGAACTCAGTCCCTGTTCTTCAAACCACTTCAACAAGCAACGCACCCACAGCGCGGATTTTCACTATTGGAAACCAAAGAGCAGCTCTTCGTACTTCGATTAAAGACAATGAAACTTGGGTAAGCGCAAGCGACTTACTTTCAGCTTTGCATCTGAGCAAGAAGAAAGGAACTAGAAATATCGTAAAGAACTTTGTCGATCCATCCGAGATGCAGGAGCTAATGCAATTAGGTGGGAATGGAAGTAGGCCTCAGTTACATGTAAATATGCAAGGAGCACGCAAAATTATTGAAGCTATTTCAAAAAGAAAGGGCTTTAACATCCCTCCCGACCAGCTTTTAGTGCCAATAGAAAACCCACCTGCAGAACAGCTGTCTTCTCCAGGCGAAACGAATCTCGAAAAAGTTAATCCGCCTACTAGCCAAACTTCTTCGCAGTCCGAAAGTCCTTTTGGAGTTGCTTTTATTGCAGTTAATGGAATGGACATCCCAACTCGTACCTATACCGATACAAGTGGAGTCTGGTACAACGTCAATGACCTTCTGATTGAAAGCGGACTAAAAACCCAGTATGCAAAAGGTTTACTTATGAACCGCCTCAACAAAGAAGACGTACGCCTCATTGAACAGCCCACTCGTATTGGATTGAGATTAATGAGTCATGTAAACGAGGCGGGTCTGAATTTCATTCTTTCAGATCTTAAAGGAGAGTCTACTTCTCCTCTAGATACTGGAACAATAAGAAGTAATGCTTTAGAAAACAGCGCGCCTGTTCCGGCAACAGGAGAGATTGCCTCTTCTGCCTCGCAAGCTTCTAGACCACTTAAAGCCAACGATCCTTATGGCACAGCCTCGTTCGAAGTGGAAGGAAAGCCAATTCAAGCCAGAACTTATAGGAATGAAGCCGGACTGTGGTTCTCCGCCCGTGAACTTATAAACGCCTCCAAGTACGCCAATCGCCATGATGGAAGCAAACTCTTAAAGTCGATCGTAGGCGATGAAAACGTCGCCCTACTTCCTCAAAAAACTTCTAATGGCGAGCGTAGCGTCTATCACATTTCTGAAAAAGGTCTAGGAATGCTCCTAAAAGACATTAATGGTAAGCTCATCGAGGAAGGTGGCTACCAACAAACTTCTTTCCCGCTTAATACGACTTCAACCAACCCAGCCTCGTTGGCCTCCACGCTTGCAGACTCTTTTTTAGATACATCAAGCGCCGACCTGCAAAAGAACATTCCAGCCACCTCGGAAGCGAGCACTCAACAAGACTCCGCTCTAGGGGCTACGAGTAATCAACCAAGTCCTTTTGGATTGTCTACAGTTTCCTTTAAAGGCAAGGAGGTAGAGGTACCTACTTACGTTGACAACGATGGCGTCTGGTACTGTGTCTATGGGCTCTTACATGCAGCAGGCCGCATAACAAGTTCAGCCCGCAGCACGACTATGAAAAGGGCTATTAAAAACGGTGTACTCCGATTGATAAATAGGCCGGCTGCTAAGGGACGAAATAATTACAGCCACGTCGATAAAGTTGGCCTAGACGAGGTGCTGAGCGAGCTGACAGGCTTTCGTGTCCGTCCACAAATTAATGTTATCTCCGCAGGAACTCCGGAGAAAGAAAGATCCCATGAAGATTTCCTTTTCCATATGGAGGATCTTGCCGGCCCACCAAAACCAGCCCCTGTCGTACATAAAAAGCAACCGGTGTTTGATGAAAGAAGACTTGGGGCAACTGCTCCAAGACCAGGAGATAATTCAGGAGTCTTTACTGCGGGAACTGTCTCCATCGACAAACAAAAATTGATGGTGAAAGTCTATACCGATAACCATAAGTCTTGGTACGCCACCCCAGACATGTTCGAGCTCGTAGGAATAATCGATAAGGAAAAGCGCAATGAATTTCTTGCGGAGCATTTGGACAGAAGCGACATTAAGTTCGTATGGCAACAATATAGCGATGGCGTAAAGCGTCAGCCTCACGTACAGACAGCTGCTTTACAGGTTCTAGTGAATGCTCTGGATCAAGTTGCAATTAAAGCTCGGCAAGCCGTTCAGCCACCTGTGGCTGGCCAAAAGCCGGAAGTGGTTCCTACTGCATTGACTGGACTAGCTAATAAGGAACAATCTCAAGGATGGAAACTTCCTGGGACTTCAGGAAATGCTCCTCAAACGATACAAACAGCGAGCTCGGCATCAAACGCAAGTGGAGTTGGAAATTTATCAACAGCTACTCCTGGAATTTCCAGTACTCCGGTACAAGCAAACGGAAATGACACGAACGTCCTCGGAAGTACAACTATCGAACTTTTTGGAAAGCCAGTTCTAGTAAAGACCACGACCTATGACAATGCTCTTTGGTATAGCGCCGTCGATCTCATTGACGGATTTAATGCCATAGAGGAAGCTGAAGGACTTCCGATAGTTAAGAAAAGCGAGATTAGCAAATACGTAAAGGCCGTTGCTGATGAACAGAATGTGAGAAAGCTGTACCAAAAATCAAATAATCAGCCGGGTACAAGGGAATCAACTCACATCAATGGTAATGGACTAGAGCAATTCAAAGCTGCACTTGCTGTTACAAGAGCTGGTGGAAAGCCATATACGGCTGGTTTCAGACGTTCTGCTTCTACTTCAGAACCACTTCCGCGAACTCCTACTCCTGTCCAGACCCCAAGTAGACCAATAGTCGAATCCGCGCCCGCTCAAGTCGTTCCCGCTCCTGTTATAAATCCACCGCAACCCCTTCAACCTTCAATGCCGGTAGCTCCTAGGTGGAGAGGATTAATGTCGTACGGTACCGAACTAGTTAATTTGCCCAACGGATCAATTCAGATTAGGTCTGTAACGGATGCTGACGGAAAATGGTATGCGTTCGAAGACATACTTGAACGCACTGGAATTGCAAAAGGAAGTGCAGAACACAAGTTCGTTCAAGATAGCCTTAAGACAGGAATTACCCGTTCGTTCTGGCAATCTGGACCTTTTGGAATTACTAAGATTAACCACGTAGACCTCAATGGCCTTTACGAAGCACTTAATGCCGTTCAACTTCTGGCACAGAGACAAAGACTATTAGTACAGAGCCCGGATCTTATCCAAGCCAAAGTAGTAGTTGCAAAGGAGCCAAAACAGGCGCCAACAGCAACTAAAGAGAAGGTGCAAAAAGAATCGCGTCCCTATCCTAAGGTAAGGGAGTCTCTTTGCAGAAGTACAGAGGTTGTCCCCTTCAACAAAAGAGATGCAAATTGGCTTAAAGCAGACGAAGCAAGAAGGGGAATTGTCTCTTTTAACTACAACGGGCTTAAAGTCAGGTTTGTAAAGGATAGTGCCGGTGTGGTTTATGTTCACGGTGCCGATATGATGCCATTTATCCAATCTAGAGTTCAACCGGATGCGAGCTTTGTTGATCCAAACGGTTTCGTAAAGGTCTGGACACCAAGCTTGAAATCGACCTGCGGAGCTATTTATATGAGTATGGATAACCTGGCACAAGCCATTACCAGAGTGAATGCGCCAGGAGCTAGACCATTTTACGAATGGTGTGTCCAAGAAGTCGAGCCAAAGATGCGAGCCCAACCATTAGTGCCGCTAGATCTATAGGTTCTGCTTTCAAAGACAAATTAGCTTTTTACAAGATAAGGACTCCCACCCTAGGCTAAACGCCGAACCGGAAGTCCTTACCGCTTAAACATTAAGTAGAGGCGCTGGCGAAATATTCGAGAGTCTCTATCTTTTGACAGCACCTCTATCGGCTCTTCTAGTTTTAGCTTTTTAGCTTTTCAAAGCCATTGGCAATAACTCAGACCTCGCCTCAATCCCAAGCACTGAATCAGCTCACCTATGTAAATTTTCATTTGTCCGTGCAATTAGGACTTGCATTCAACGACTCTTCCAATAGACTACTTCTAGCTAAAAACTATCCGACTTATATAAACAAAGTGAACATGTTGCTCAATTAGCGTTAATTAACCACAGTTACCAGCAATTAACAACAAAAGCCCACACAATCGAGACAAAAAAGCTACTTTAAGTTAATCCCTACTTTGATGAATTGCCTATCCTGTCTAATGACAAGGCATTACGTGCTGTTATTTACAATAGAAGGTTCACTCAGGAATATTACTTGTATGGATATAAGAAAGCTTCAAAGAATTATCGTCAATGCCTTGGAAGACGTTAAAGCCCAAGATATAAAAGTATTCAACACTTCTAAGCAAACTGCCTTGTTTGATCGCGTCATCATCGCTACTGGCAGTTCCAATAGACAAACCCGTGCTTTAGGCCATCACGTTCTCTGCGAAGTAAGAGAAAATGGCGGGGATCAAGCGAAAATCGAAGGCCTGGAAACTGGTGAATGGGTGCTAGTGGACTGCGGCGCGGCCGTAGTGCATATCATGCAGCCTCAATTGCGTGCTTTCTATAACCTAGAAGAATTATGGGGCGCTAACCCAGTAAAAATGAAAGTATTGGAAGAGGCACCTGCCGAAAAATGAAAATCCAAGTCATTGCAATTGGTAATCGCCTTCCTAATTGGGCAGAAGAAGCATGCAATGATTATCTGCGCAGATTCCCTAAGGATTGGAACGTAGAAGTTAAAGCCCTTAAAGCAGAAGACCGCACGGGGCGCCCTATTGCCAAAATCATGCAGGCTGAAGCTGAGCGAATCAAAAATGCCTTACCGAAGGAAGCATTGCCTATTGCTTTGGACGAACATGGCAAAGATTTAACTACTAAGGAACTCGCCAATCAATTCCGGCGCTGGTACGACTCTTCGCAATCCATAGCTTTCATTATTGGTGGCGCCGACGGCCTCGCTTCTGAAATTAAAGAAATGGGACCCTTTAACTTGCGCCTTTCCTCCCTTACGCTTCCACATGCGCTTGCGCGTGTTTTGCTCCTTGAGCAAATTTATAGAAGCTGGTCTCTAATACACAATCATCCCTATCACAGAGCATAGTATGTCCTCACCTTCTTTTTACCTTGCTTCCCATTCTCCTCGCAGAAAGGAATTGCTCACTGCCTGGGGATTCGATTTTGAAGTCCTTTCGGACAAAAGAATGATAGAGCCCGATGAAAGACCCTATCCCGTAGAAGATCCATTCGAATATGTGCGCAGAGCATCCATTGCAAAAGCAGTATCTGCCCATGCCTTTCTTCTAGCCTATCCTGAAATTCCGATGCTACCGGTTCTTACTGCGGATACCATCGTTTTTCTCGATGGCAAGATTTTAAGGAAGCCGAAGGATGCCAAAGAAGCCACCAAGATGCTAAAGAGCCTAAGTGGCCGCGCACATACAGTAATGTCTGCCGTTTCTTTGGCGGAAATCGATGGAACCATTAGCACCAAGTTCTCTAAATCCGTCGTAAGCTTTGCTCCTTTGTCTAAAGAGCAAATTGAGTCCTATGTGGCTTCTGGAGAAGGAATGGACAAGGCTGGCGCCTACGCAATCCAAGGAGCCGCCGCATTATTTGTCGATAACCTCAATGGCTCCTATACAGGTGTAGTTGGCCTTCCGGCTTTTGAAACAGGGATTTTGCTCAACACGATAGGTATAAACTCGACAGTTTCTCAAAAGCCCAACGCCCCAAATGAATAATAAAGCCTCTGAGCAGCTTCACTATCCTAAGAGTTGTTGGGAACTCTATTGGTCATTTTCCTTGATGGCCATGCAGGCTTTTGGCGGTTCGACGGCTATTGCCCAGCAGTTTCTAGTCGATCAGAAAAAATGGCTCGATCAAAAAGGATTCCTTGAACTTCTGACCGTGTCCCAAGTTCTTCCTGGACCGAACATCATGATTCTGACAACTATTCTCGGAGATAGGTACTTCGGCTGGAGAGGCGCACTGGCTTCTTTTCTGGGCATGGTTTCCATACCAGGCACTTTGATGCTCACAATTTATGTGGTCTATGAACACTATGCGCAAAATGAAATTGTGTCAGCCGCCTTAATGGGAATGGCGGCATCAGCAGCCGGTATGGTAGTAGGAGCCGCTCTTCGGCTAGTCCCTGACTTCATGGAAAATCCAATTGGGAAACTGGCGTGGTTGGTACTACTTGTAATCACCTTCGTACTAGTTGCCCTTTATAAAATCTCGATGCTTTACGTTCTTCCTCTCGTAGGAATTCCAGCCATCATCTGGGCCTATTACCGCATCATAAGAAGGGCTGGAGAAGCGCTCAAGACAATAGATTTAAGTAAAGGAGAGGGGGATAAATGAACTTTTCTATCCTAGCTGGTTTATTTATCCACTTCTTTCTACTTTCCTGTATCGCAGTTGGTGGTTTTATGGCCACCCTGCCCGGTATGTATTCCTACTTGGTGGAATCTTCCGGCTTGCTGACGGCTGAAAGATTTGCAGCTACAGTTGCATTCGGACAGTCCTTGCCTGGGCCGAACGTTCTTGTTGCCGCAGTTCTAGGCTGGGCAGCAGGAGGTTTCTATACTTTTCTTGCCACGTTTATTGGCACCTGTATTCCTTTTACTACAATTGCGCTTTTAGCTGGCCGCTTCGTCCGGAAACATGCAAAAAGTCCTGGCGTACGAGCCTATAAGGCTGGAATGGCCCCAGTGGCAATTAGTCTTCTGTTTTCTACTGGCTGGCTTCTTTTGAACACCAATATCACTAACGTAAAAGTAGTGGCCTGGGCGCTCATTGTCACTGTTGTAGTGTGGAGAACCCGCTTTCCATTGATTGGGTTGATTGCCATGGGAGGGGCTCTTGGAGCACTAGGTCTCTTAAATTAAAAATTTAACTCCATGGACAAATTAAAAATGCCACGTTATATCATCACTATCCAGTCACATGTCGCCTATGGATATGTAGGCAATACAGCAGCAGTTTTCCCTTTGCAGCTTCTGGGCTTCTCACCTATCGTGATCAACACCGTCCAGTTCTCAAACCACACTAACCATAAAACTACCCGGGGAATGGTTTTCACTGAAGAGCATATTCGAGACATTATCCTAGGAATTAGGGAACGAGGTTTGATGGGGAAATGTGAAGGATTACTTTCCGGCTATCTAGGAGATGCCTCGATCGGACAAGTCATATTGGATTTGGCAAAGGAGATTAAGACAGCTAACCCGAAAGCCGTTTGGTGCTGCGACCCGGTAATTGGGGACACGGACTCTGGAATTTTCGTAAAACCCGGTATTCCTGAATTCATGAAAGAGAATTTCCTTAAAGGTCTTGCCGAACTGACAACGCCAAACCAATTTGAACTAGAACTCCTAAGCGGTGTTAAGTTAGAAAGCAGAGAGCATGCCGTTCAAGTTTCAAGGGAAGTTTTTATTTCCAAAGGATGCCATGCCGTCTTTGTCACCTCTTTGAGAACTCCGGATGTGCCTTCTGACTCAATAGAGACATTGGCAGTAACGCATGATAGGGCATGGACAGTCTTAACGCCTTTCCTCCCCCAGGATCCTACGCCGAAGGGCCAGGGAGATGTATTTGCGGCCGTTGCGTTTGGGAACTTCTTATTGCATAGAAACATCCCACAAGCGCTCGAACACGCTGTTTCAACACTTTACGCATTAGTGAATGCGACTCCTTTAGGAGGGCTTGATCTTCCGCTTATTGACGAGCGACAGCAAATTCTTAAGCCCACCATTCTGTTCAAAGCCAAGGAAATTTTGTAATTAATCAAAAAGCGCAGGCTCATCTCTCATCGATGGGTCTGCGCTTCTAATAATTCAAAATTCAGAATTCTAAAAATTCAAAAATTATGACTTGGGAGCGTCGGGAGCAGGAGTAATTACATCGCCAGCTAATTGCCACTTGCCACTAGAGTCCTGGACTCCAAGCAACTGAACTTCAAAAATTAGAGTTGCGTTTGGTGGAATCACTGAACCAGCGCCTCTAGCGCCATAACCGAGCTGGGCTGGAATAAACAGTCTGCGAACTCCGCCGACCTTCATACCGTTAACGCCACGATCCCATCCTTGAATTACCTGGCCTTCGCCTAGATAAAATTCGAATGGCTCATTGCGATCTAGGCTGGAATCGAATTTAGTTCCATTTTCAAGCCATCCTGTGTAGTGGACTCTTACGAGCTCGCCAGGCTTAGCTTCCGCACCTGTTCCAACTTTTACATCGACTATTTTTAAGTCTTTCAGATCGTTTGTATCAATACCAAACATTACGGCCTCCGCTTTAACTCTTAAATTGGATTATTTTGACAGTCCGAATGCCTGTAGTCCGCTCTAACTCTCACTTTGAGATTACCCATAACCCCCTCTACTACAATAGATTGTTTTTGTTTTCCTACGAGCCATGACAAATTTTGAAACCCTAGGCCTGTCCAAAGATGTCCTTTCGGCAGTCAAGGAAGCTGGATTTAGAAGCCCGACATCGATTCAAGAAGCCGCTATTCCGGCAATTCTGGCTGGAAAAGACGTCTTAGCCATCGCGGAGACTGGTTCAGGTAAAACAGCGGCTTTTGCATTACCTCTGCTGGCCGATATTGAAATTTCGCCAACGAAATATAAAGTCACTTGTTCTCGCTATCTGGTTCTTGCTCCGACTCGGGAACTGTGTCTGCAGGTAAATGCAGCAGTTGATTCACTCGGTAAAGGACTAAACGTAAAGACGGCCGCTGTCTTTGGTGGCGCAAGCACTAAAAAACAGATAGAGGAAATTAGTAATGGAATCGATTTCCTCGTTGCTACACCAGGAAGGCTGATTGATCTCATCACGCAAAAAGCCTGCTCTCTTTCGGAAGTGAAATGCGTAGTGATAGATGAGGCGGATCGCCTTTTAGATATGGGATTTATTCCGCAACTGAACCGTATTCTTAAAGAATTGCCTAGAGATCGGCAGACGTTGATGTTCTCCGCTACATTTTCAGATCCGGTGAAGAAACTGGCTTCCGAATTTCTTAAAAATCCAGAAGTCATTGAGATAAGTGCGAATCAAAGCGCCGCTTCAGTCGAAGAAAAAATCTACCGGGTTCCTAAATCAAAGAAGCACGAAGCGGTCAGAGATCTAATCGTGGATAACCAATGGCCTCAAGTATTGATTTTTACACGCACCAAGGACGCGGCCGAGAAGATCCTAAAGGAGCTTTTACTTGACGGCTTTAAAGCAAAAAGTCTCCATGGAGATAAGACGCAGGCCGCAAGAACTTCGGCCTTACAAGAATTTAGGAATGGTAGGCTACCAATATTAGTTGCCACCGACGTAGCAGCTCGAGGACTGGATATTGAAGATCTTCCTCACGTAATCAATTACGAGCTTCCAGAAAACCCTGAAGATTACGTGCACCGTGTAGGGCGCACCGGAAGAGCTGGTAAGAAGGGGACTGCGGTTTCCCTTGTCTCTTCGGAAGATCTTTCAAGGCTAGCAGCCATTGGAAGGTTCCTTCAACGTAGACTGGAAGCGAAGCCTTTTCCTGGAATGCCTATATCTGGAGTTGCGCCGGCTTCGGAGTCCACGGAGGAAACAAAGAAAAGCAGAACAAACTCTAATAAGACGATCAGAAAGACTAGACAGCAGTCAGCGGAACCATATAAGTCATCTAAAAACAAGCGTAAAAGCTAATTGATCTCGTTTACCTTTATACAATGAACATGAGAGTGGCCTAAACGTCGTAATACTAGCTAAGTCCAGGATATTTAATGTGAAGGTTCTGTTACTCTCCCCCTAATCTTAAAATTTAATACGTTGGACTCTATGAAAGCACCAGAACTTAACAGCGCTAAGCTTTCGGCTGGATTTTCCCTAGAAGACATCAACATTGAGGGCTTCAGTCCCATGCCGTCACCCGCTCAGATTAAAGCGGAAGCGCCCCTTACGGAAAAAGCAGCCCAATCTGTCGCCAATGGCAGAAAGACTATTAAGAGCATTATCAAAGGTGAAGACTCCAGGCTGATGGTAATCACTGGACCCCGCTCCATCCATGATCCGAAAGCCGCCCTGGAATATGCAGAAAAGCTTCTAAAGCTCTCAGAACATGTCTCCGAGACTATTTATCTTGTCATGCGGGTCTATTTTGAAAAGCCAAGGACAGTGACAGGCTGGAAAGGCTTTATCAATGACCCTGATATGGATAATTCTTTCAATATGTCCAAAGGGATGCTTCAAGCCCGGAAACTTCTCCTTCAGCTTTCTGAGATGGGATTGCCCCTTGCGACCGAAGCGTTGGATCCTTTTTCTCCTCAGTACATAGGCGAGTTAATTAGCTGGTACGCTATTGGAGCCCGCACTACGGAAAGTCAAACTCACCGGGAAATGGCTAGTGGACTCTCAGCTCCAGTTGGCTTTAAAAACGGCACCGATGGTTTTCTCGAATCTTCCATCAATGCAGTAAAGGCAAGTAGGCAAAGCCATTATTTCCTTGGAATATACGAAGATGGCAGAAGCTGCATTTGCAAAACTAGAGGCAATAAGTACAGCCATCTAGTTTTAAGAGGAGGCGGTGGAAGACCTAACTTCGATACTGTTAGCGTCATGCTTGCTGAAAAGGCTCTGGAAGAGGCTGGTCTGGAAAAAAGAATTGTCATCGACTGCTCCCACGGAAACAGCATGAAGGACTTCCATTTGCAGCCTTTCGTTTTAAGGGATTGCATCACTCAATTGCTTAACGGTAATAAGTCTATTTTCGGGGTGATGCTGGAAAGCAATTTGTACGAAGGGAACCAAAGCATTCCCCGAGATCTCAGCCAGTTAAAGTATGGAGTTTCAGTAACCGATTCCTGCATTAGCTGGGAAACTACTGAACACGCCTTAAGAAAGGCACATAGAAAACTTTTGGATAAGAAGCTCAATGGCTAGAAAAATTCAGTTTTATCTCGCAATATTCATATTGATCGTAATGGCCGGGTGCTCAACTAGGCATACTGGCCTCAACCGAGGCTTTACTCCGCACGTCAGCCGTGCAGGTC
>JAJPXW010000049.1:0-1700 GCA_021205255.1 Burkholderiales bacterium | reverse complement strand
CGCTCAATCCACAACCTGAAAGTAGAGGCCGTGGCTTGCTGTCAGCCGGCGAAAAACTTGGAGGATTTTCATTCGAATGCTCCGAACTCGATGTAACGGCAACGCTTAATGAACTTAGAGATGCCGGCTGGCGTTTAGAAAAGGTACACATTGGTCGACAACAGGTTAGCGAAGTAAGTAGTGGTACTCCTTTATCCATCAACATTAAGAAGGTTTATTGATTTTGACTACAAGCGTCTATGCAAAGCGGATTTCCAATCTAGCCAAGTTACTTCCAAGCCTTGGTTTAACTGCTTTTATTTTCCCGACTGCCGATCCGCATTTATCGGAATATGTCAGCGATGCCTATGCATCGAGAAAGTGGCTTTCCGGCTTTACTGGTTCAGCCGGTACGCTTGCCATTGACCAATCGGGTAAGGCGGCACTAGTAACAGATTCTCGCTACTGGGAGCAAGCAGCTCGTCAGATATCCGGCACAACGATCGAGCTAATCAAAGCAACAGGACCTTTTTATCCTGCAATTTCCGATTGGCTCGGACATCATCTGAAGTCCGGAGATATAGTAGGTATTTGTGGCCGGTTTATTTCAGAAGAAGATTTCAGCGACCTTCAAAGCTCTTTAGAAGACTTTGGCATCAAGCTTAAGAACTATCCGTCGGATATCACCACGAGGCTTCCTAGCTATGTTTGCCGACCCACCCACAATTCTATTTACGAGCACGAAATCAGTCCTCGTTCGAGACAAGAAAAATTTAAGCTTCTTAAAGATGAACTAGAGAAGTCAAAGGCTCAGAGAGTCGTCTTAACGAGTCTAGAAGATATTGCGTGGCTAACTAATCTACGTGGATCCGACATCCCCTGCTCACCACTTTTCTATAGTTTTGCAATTTTCGACACTAAGGAAGGCCTTGACCTTTTCCTGAACCTTGAAGCGGTTTCAAGTAAGATTAAAACGAAGCTTGAGAGCGAAGGAATTCGGCTGCACCCTTACCAGGACATCGCAAATCAACTGGCTACTTTGGAGTCTGGGTGCACTATTGCTGACAGCAAAGCCATTTCCAAGGCACTACTAGACGCTATTCCGAAAACGGTTGATAAATCCAACAGTCCCAATCCTGTCACTCTTTTGAAAGCGCAGAAAAGCAAGGAAGAGCTCGACCTTATTAGAAAAGCGATGGAAAAGGATGGAGTTGCCCTAGTCAAGTTCTTTAAGTGGTTGGAAGAAAACGTAGGTTCAGGAACGCTTACTGAGCTCTCTTGCGCTGAAAAGCTACTTGAATTTAGAAAGCAAGAGGAAGGCTTTATCAGCCCAAGCTTTGAAACTATTTGCGCCTTTGGACCCAATGCCGCCCTGCCCCACTATAAGGCGACTGAAGATTCCTATAGCGAAATTAAAGGAGATGGCTTCCTTTTAATTGATTCAGGTGCGCAATTCCCGGAAGGCACGACTGATATCACTCGGACGATGCTCATAGGAGCTGGCACTGAAGCCATGAAGAAAGACTACACGGCCGTCCTCAGAGGAAATATTCGTCTTGCCATGTCTATTTTCCCAGACAATGTGCCTGCGCAAGTCTTGGATGTGCTAGCACGAGCTCCTATTTGGAAGGACTATGTCGACTACGGCCATGGGACTGGCCACGGAGTAGGTTTCTTCTTAGGAGTGCACGAAGGGCCGCTGAGAATAAGTTATCCGCGAA
>JAJPXW010000036.1 GCA_021205255.1 Burkholderiales bacterium | reverse complement strand
GTAAAGGTAGTTACTTATCCTTAACTTCTTAGCAACGGAGTATCAGCTTCACTTTCGACCGTTACTCAATAAAAAGAAAAAACCTGCACTGCCCGCCAGAAGCCAAACGACAGCAACAACACAGCTTCAATGAAAACGAAGATGAGCGATGGGCTGAAAGTTCAGGAAATGCTTACTTTTTACTGGAAAGTTCTTTTACCTTCGCATCTTCAATTAGCCGCTTGTAGTACGAATCCAAATAAGATTTCTGCCAAGCTTGTTCGAGCTGTGGCTTAAGCTTATCCATTGAAGGTGGCTCACGTTTTTCCATAGCATCCACTCGAATTACCGCCCATGCATTTGGTGCTACTTGAAAAGGCCTCTGCAATACGGTTCCACTACTTACCGAAAGACAGGCTGCGGCCATTCCTGGAATGCGAAACTGCCTGGCGTTCGCCATTGGGATTTTTCCGCCGACATCTTTAGTGGATTGATCTATCGAAACTTTCTGCGCCAGATCTTCGAATTTAGTATGCTCTCCCAGACGGCGCAGCACATCCATGGCCTCTTTTTCCGAGGGAACCACTATTTGACTAATCTGGATGAAATTTGGATCCCAAGTGGCCTTATATCCTTCATAGATTTTTGTTAGATCTTCATCGGATGGTTTCTTGCCTTTGAGCAATTCAGCATTTAGCACTTCGATATTGCCAATATGTTTGGCATTTTCAATGTGCTCTCGCACCTGTGGATTCTGTTCAAGTTTGAGCCTTTTAATTTCCTGCGCAATAACTGCCCTTTCGATAAGAAGATTTCTTGCCTGCAAAGCCCTTTGCTCCACATCGGAAACATGTGGCTCCAACCAGTCCATTAAATCCTTCTGTTGCTGGGCCGAGATAGTCTGGCCATTAACACTGAAAGCGGTTTGAGCTTGAGCACTTCCGGAAAGTCCAAGTAAAAGAACGGAAATGGATATGAATAAATTAGTTTTTGTCATTTTTAATCCAGTATTGATTTCGGTAAGAAGGTTCCAAGGAAAAAGACAATTGCCTTGAAATATGAGATAAAGGTATGTCCGCTTCCTGGGCTTTCAGCAATAGGAGCAATAAGTTGAAAATCTGAATTGCCCAAGAAGCGGACTGATACCGTTTTGACACAAATGTCTTTACGTTCTAAGAGGCCTGCCTGAAAAAATTCTGTCAATTGACTTGATTTCCGCTAAGAGCCTTGGGCACGCCAAGATTGATTGCCTAAGGGGATATAAAGATAGCCAGGAGCATATATGTCGTTCAGACTATCCTCATACGGGGCTATCCATACTCTCATCATCCCCTGACTAGTGCTTTTAAGGGGAATCGCTTTTGCTACAGGGAAGTCCTCAGTCTCGTCCGTTGTATGGATTTGGGAGCCGGAGCCATCGACCAATTTATGCTCTTTGGGCATTTTGGCAGACCTATATGTTGCACCATTGCCGTTAAGCGCAGTGCAGCCGGCAAAAGTCAAACTACCAAGCACACAAAAGATAAGAGCCATTTTGCCTAAAAGAAATCTTCTATATTCAGTAGTTATAGGCATCTTTACTTTCCTCCATGGTTCGGCTTAAGTAAGGAATGGCGCAATGGAATGGAATAATTTGCCTTCGCCAAAGGCTTGTTCCTGACAATGACGTAGATCTCCGTTTCCTCTCCGGCGCTAATAACTGTTTCCGGCCAACTTGACACAGCCACCGTCCTATTCGAAGCGCAATTACGCCCCTTGAATTCAATCTCACTTTCAGTATGGTTTTTGGCGAGACCGATGAAAACATTGAAATCCCTACCTTTGAGCATCTGGCCGGCTGCAAAGTTAAAGGCCAATCCCTCTTGTCGGCATTGCGGTGCATCGGAAATACTTTCCCTGGACAGACTGAAACCGGTCGGAACTGTTCCAAGCGCAACACTGCGCATAATCTTTCTTATTTCTTCGATATAGGCGGAAGGAGTCGGTCTAGTTAAAGTTTGTTTTACTATTTCTGCCTTAGTCGTTGATTTCTTGCTTTTTGAAGAAGAGGTTTTCTTCGGGGAACTCTTTTTCTTCGCAACTTGATACGTCTCAGGAAGAGTGCATACCTCGTCAATTTCTGAAGATCCAGAAGAAGCTTTTCCCTCACCGGCAACTGAAACTTGGAGAACAGTATCGTTGCTCGCCATGGAAGAAACTTCAGAAGCTTGAGAGTTCTCGTTTCCAGTTCCACTTCCTTCGTTTTCCTCACTTAAAGAAACTTCGGTAATAACTTCCGGCTGAGACATTTCTTTTCCGGCTTGAGCTTCCCACGTGGAACCAAGAGTGGAAGAAGGAGACGCAGATGGACTAGATGCCCCACGAGAAAGACCCACATCAGTCGGCTGCGCCTCCTTTTCCTTTTCAGACTTTGCGCTACTATAAGATTTTTCCTCTACCAATGCATTCGACGGCTTAGCAGAGATAGCTTTGTTAACAGAAGTCGCCTGTTGATTTCTGGAATTGAATGGTGTCCTAGTGACAGCTGGAAAAGTTGGGGACGTAAAGACGCTAGCAGGCAAATCCAGGCCTAGCACCAACGGGCTGGCAACTATTAGGCCTCCAACTAGCGCAAACGCTACAGCACGCTCCAAAGTCATAGATTCTGCTCCGCCATTTGAGACAAATTGATTCCACTTCTATTAAGAGTCGGCCAAGAAAACCAATCTGTGCAACCATTATTCATTTTTCCATTCCTTCCAATAACTGCAATGTTTTTGCAGTTGGCTTCTTTAGTAG
>JAJPXW010000212.1 GCA_021205255.1 Burkholderiales bacterium | reverse complement strand
CGTTAATTCACTTCGAATTCTTTATATAGCTTAATTCCGCAGGGGTTGACTATGGCTGACCAAGACACCTATCCAAGCCTCGGACAAAACCTTAATAATCCAAACGCAGGTCCGGTTCATATTTCCAAAGGCTGGATCTGGGTTCTCACCTTAACTCTTATTGGCGTATTTGCTGTTCTGATCTACGTTACTTTCCTTTCCTATGTAGTGAAACCACCGATCCCGGAGAAGGTAATTTCTGCAAATGGAGATTTGCTTTTTACTGGCGACGATATCCGCCACGGTCAGCAAGTCTTCCTTTTTCATGGGCTGCATGACAACGGCTCTGTATTTGGGCACGGAGCCTACCTTGGGCCAGACTTTCCCTCTCTAACTCTTCACCGCATGGGTCAATATGCCGCTAATGAACTTGCAGGAACTCACTACGCTAAGAACTACGATGAGCTGACTGAAGAACAACAGAAGAATGTTGATTCCATGGTTCCAAAGAAGATAAAGGTGAACTTGTATGTCCCGGAAACCCAAACACTTGTTTTCGAGCCTTTCAGGGAATTTACTTGGCGCCAGGAACCAGCACATTGGAGAGAATATTTCAAGGCTCCTGCCAAGAATGGTGGTTTGCATGCGAACTACATTACTGACCCAAAGGAGCTACAAGACCTATCCTCCTACTTTGTGTGGGCAGCCTGGGCAAGTGCGGCACCTAGACCAGGTGATACATACTCTTATACCAACAACTTCCCATTTGATCCCTATATAGGAAACTACCCCACCAATATAAACGTTACCTATAGCGTCGCCAGTCTTCTGTTCCTGTTAGGAGGAACAGCACTTGCCCTGTTCATTATTGGATTGCATCCAGGATGGGAATGGCAATCTCCCGAATCCTACATTACACCGATGGTACCCTCGTATATGGTGTCTCCGGCTAACAGGGCTCTAGTCAAGCTAGTTGTGCTGGCCTCTTTCATCTTGTTCTTGCAAACTATGGCGGGTGGAGGTGTAGCACACTTGCGAGCCGATCCAAGTAGCTTCTATGGCTGGAATATCAGTGAGATTTTCCCAAGCAATATGCTACGGTCGGTTCATTTGCAAAGCATGACCCTTTGGATTGCGATTGGCTTCATCACTGGTGGACTGTTCCTGTCACGGGTTCTCGGAGGGAAGGATATCAAAGGTGCAAAAGCATCAGTAGACCTCATTTTCTGTGTATTGTTTTTAATAGTAGCCGGAGACCTTTTCTGCGTTTGGTTCGGTCTCCTTCAATTCTGGACTGGCGACTTGTCATTCTGGATTGGTAGTCAGGGTTGGGAATATCTAGAAGAAGGACGAGGTTGGCAAATCCTGATAATAGTTGGGCTATTCGTGTGGGTAATTGCCGTAACTAGAAACGTAATACCAGCATTGAAACGACCAGGAACAAGAGCACTTGCAGTCTTGTTCATTATTTCGTGCTTCTTAATTCCGTTCTTTTTGATTCCGTGTGTTTTCTATACCGGCCAAACCAATTACACGGTAGTAGACGTATGGCGTTTCTGGGTCATCCATCTGTGGGTGGAAGGCACATTTGAGTTCTTTACAACCACGATGGTAGCAATTACGTTTATTGAGTTCGGTATGGTCTCCCGCCAGATCGGTCTGAGGCTTATTTTCCTTGATGCCATCCTGACTTTCATGGGCGGTGTAATCGGTACTGGACACCACTGGTACTTTACAGGTCTGGACTCCTTCAACATGGCAATCGCTTCGATCTTTTCAGCTATGGAAATAGTTCCGCTAATTGTTTTGTGTGCCGAAGCAGGGTCATACTGGAAAACTATTTCCAGTGGTCCGGCAGGGGTCATGATCCGCAAGTTCAAGTGGTCTCTTTACTACATGTTCGCCGTAGGATTCTGGAATTTTGTTGGTGCCGCACTTTTCGGCTTCCTTATCAACATGCCGATTGTCAGCTACTTTGAAATTGGAACCTACCTCACTCCAAACCATGGCCATGCAGCTATGTTCGGCGTCTTTGGAAACTTGTCTATCGCCTTAATGGTCTTAGTGCTGAGGCAGGCTTGTTCCGACCGTCAGTGGGCAAAGCATCAACTCTGGATCAAGATGTCATTCTGGGGTTTCAATGTCGGTCTTGCATTGATGTGCTTAATGAGCTTGATACCGGGAGGTTTCTATCAATTGTGGGACGTGGTTCAGAACGGCTATTGGCATGGACGCTCCATCGAGTTCACAACAAGTACAGGCATGTCAGCCATCGGATGGTTGCGTATGCCAGCCGATTTGATCTTCATTATCTTCGGCTCGATTCCTTTCTTCTGCGTCTCGTTCAGTATTTGGGTCCAGCATCTTTCAAAGAAAGGATACGAAAACCCAGATCGCCGGGAGTCTTCAACCGAGTCCAGTGTTTCAACGACACAGCAAGTGACAGCAGTCCAGCCGCTAACATCAGCACAGACTTTCCATTCAACTCCACCAGCTTCTGTTTCTCAAAGTTAGGAGAAAACCATACATCTATGAATTAACCGCGGGAGAAGTAACGATCCTGCGGTTGATTCTTTAATGGCTAATTTCAGAATAGGATCTCGTCCTAGACTTCATCGACTCCATCTCCCAAGGGTACCTCTAACTTCTTTCCACTATCACTACAAGAAATGGAATTATTATTTATTACCAAACAAGAGTGGGACGAATTCAATTCAGCTGCTCCCTTGCTTTAATAGCTGACTCCGGCTGTTCTTGATCTAACAGTAAGGTCTTCAAGCTTACGTC
>JAJPXW010000019.1 GCA_021205255.1 Burkholderiales bacterium | reverse complement strand
ATTTCATCAGTTGGTTGGCTAGAATGAACTTCAGAGATATCTTTGTACTGAAGCCACGTTCTACATCTCTTGGGTAACCTAAAACTAACTGCCGTAATAAATAGATCTGAATTGGCTGGTGACTTAAAGACTGACGAACGGTACCTAAAGTCGCACTCTTCATTATTAAAGACGAAATATTCGCCTGTACGGATGCTGAAGCATTCGACTTCATAAATGAAATCAGCAATCTCCCGTCCATAAGCGCCAATGTTTTGGATGACACCGCCACCGACCGTGCCAGGAATAAGAGAAAGGTTCTCTAAGCCCGGCATACCATTTTCAATCGTATAGGCTACGAATTCATGCCATGGTTCACCAGAAGCGGCTTTCACGTGATACCAATCTCCGTCCTCAGTTACTTCAACTCCACGAAGTCTATTAAGCAGGACGGCACCCGGAAAATCCTGCGCGAACAAAATATCTGACCCAGCTCCGAGAAATAGCACTCTTTGTTCAGAAGTCATTAGGAGAAGGTCAGACGCCTCCCGCAAATCATGCAATGACGTAATAAAGAACAATCTGCGTGCCATAGCCGGAACTGAAAAAGTATTAAAGTTCCGCAGACAGGTATTTTCCTGAATGTATAAGGCCATGCGAACCTACTTTTCCAGCCTTTCCTGGATACGCTGAAGAACACTATCCGGATCAAGTTTCAGCTCTTTAAGCAAACTTGGATTGTCACCGTGGCTCACAAACTGATCTGGAATACCAAGCTGCAAAACAGGTACGGATAAACCTTGACTGGCCAAGTTTTCTAAGACGCCTGAACCAGCGCCACCGGTCAGCACGTTTTCTTCAATCGTTACGATTAAGTCGTGATTTTCAGCTGCCCAACGTATGGTTTCAGCATCCACAGGCTTAACGAAGCGCATGTTTACTAGCGATGCATCAAGCTTATTGGCTATATCCTTCATTGGTGCAACCATCGAACCAAAAGCGAGAATCGCTACACGTCTACCTTTCTTTGCCTCCGAAGTACGCATTACAAGAGCTTTCCCAATTGGGATTTGGTACATGTCAGGTTGAATTGGAACTCCTGGACCTTTCCCACGAGGATAGCGTACCACTGCGGGACTATCCATCATGTAGCCGGTGTAAAGCATTTGTTTGCATTCGTTTTCATCGGCCGGCGCCATGAGCGTTAAGATCGGAATGCATCTTAAAAACGAAAGGTCAAAAGCTCCATGATGCGTTGCACCATCGGCTCCAACTATGCCTCCGCGGTCAATCGCAAAAAGGACTGGCAAATTCTGTAAAGCAGTATCGTGAACGATCTGATCGAATGCTCTCTGAGAGAAAGTTGAATAAATAGCGCAAACAGGCTTCATGCCGTCGGCTGCTAAGCCAGCGGCAAAAGTTACTGCATGCTGCTCGGCAATGGCCACATCAAAAAATCTATTAGGAAACCTTTCTGCAAATTCATCTAGACCAGAGCCGCTCTTCATAGCTGGCGTTATTCCAACTAGCCTTGGATCTTTGGAAGCCATTTCGCAGATCCACTTTCCAAATACTTCCGTATAAGTCGGAGCATGGGGCTTTTCTTTAATCCCTACTTTCACATCGAAAGGCGAGGCACCGTGATACTTAGTGGGTTCTGAGAGCGCTGGTTCATACCCTAACCCCTTCTTAGTGACAACATGCAGAACTAAAGGACCAGGTAGATCCCGCATGTTTTTCAAGACTGGAATTAAGGCACTAAGGTCGTTTCCATCAATAGGACCATGGTAGTTAAGACCGAACTCTTCAAATAAAGTTGAGTGAGGAGACACCATTCCCTTACTGTATTCTTCAACTTTTTTAGTTAAGTCGTAGAGAATGGGGATAGGCTTTACGATGGCTTTACCGATATCTCTAGCTTGAGCGTAAAACTGACCGCTCATGAGCTTTGTAAAGTGTTTGCTTAACGCGCCGACTGGCCGGGAAATAGAATAGTCATTGTCATTAAGAATAAGTAGCAGATTGATATCTTTCATGTCGCCAGCGCTATTCAAAGCTTCAAAAGCCATACCACCTGTCATAGCTCCATCACCAATTACTGCTACATGATGGCGATTGCGTTTGTTAAGAAGCTTATTGGCAACACCCATGCCTAAAGCCGCTGAGATGGAAGTTGAAGAGTGTCCCGTGCCAAAAGCGTCATATGGACTTTCGTCTCTCTTAGGAAATCCTGCTATTCCTTTATATTGCCTTAGAGTGCCCATACTATCCCGACGACCCGTCAAAATTTTATGAGCATAGGCTTGATGCCCGACATCCCAAATCACTCGATCTTCAGGGGTATCAAAGACATAATGAATGGCAATAGCCAGTTCTACGCATCCGAGAGAGGACGAAAGATGTCCTCCTGTTTTCGAAACCGTTTCGATAATAAAAGAGCGCATCTCGGAAGCAAGCTGCTGTAGCTCTGGAATCGTTAGTTTTTTTAGATCTGTTGGGGAATTAACCGAATTCAGAAGCTCGTACATTTTTTTCTTATCAGTATTTGCGCTTGTAGAGGAGGTCAGTTATTTCCCTGACTCTGTTTAGCTTTGTTTTACTAATTAAGTTATCCATTTTATCAATAACAGCAAGGGCCTTAAAGTACTGCTCTTCAGCAAACTCTTGGGCTTTCTCCAGGCCAAGTATTGAAACATAGGTTGGCTTATTTTCTAATTAATCAATGCCCGCTCTTTTGCCTAGGGTGTCAGCAACACTAGTCACGTCCAAAATCTCAGCGACAATTAGATA
>JAJPXW010000279.1 GCA_021205255.1 Burkholderiales bacterium | reverse complement strand
GGACTATATAGGTGCCATCAGGAGATATCTTAGAGAAGCAGAGACTTATGGTCCACGAAGTTTTCGGACAGAGGATCTAATCATATCCAACTCTAATTTTCAAATATTTTTCGAAAACATTGATAGATTTCTAACAGAGTGCGGAAGGCCACCTGTTCATCTAGGATATAAAAAGTTTTTCAATTCTTCTTCATTACAACTCAAAGAGATAAGCAGGGAAAATATGAAATCCTTTTTGCCTCAGTATCAGTTGGCTTTGATGGAATTTCAAGAAGTGGTTCAAAATTTTTTTAAAACAGGGATGACCAATGATTGGAGGCTTTTGGACAGCGTTTTTTCTCCTTCATGTGTGATGAGCAACGGGTATAGGATGTCTTGGACTTCTATGTTAGAAGTTGCCTCTATAGCTCTGTTGAGGAACCCCGAATCCCTTTCATACAAGGAAGTTTTCTCTCAGCTCTGGCAGATTTTGCTCCACCATCGAAGAAATGAATACGTCTTTAAGGAACTATTACTTGAGTACCTAGTTAAAGATCGATTGGAACAAGTCAGCTGCGCTTCAGAAATTCCAGTTAAGCATTCCGTGTTAGATATGGCATTATTTGAAAATGGGAAAGGAACGGCTTTTGAAATTAAAACTGATTTAGATAGTCCGGAAAGATTAAAAAAACAGATTCCCGATTATGTAACTGCCTTTAGTGAAATTTATGTTGTCACTTCTCCTCGCATGGAACAAAAGATAGGGACCCTTTTGCAGAATGTTTGGCCTAAAGCGGGTTTAATGGTTATTAATGACGATGATGGAATAACAGTAGTTAAGCAAGCAGAAGCAGATGATTCAAATTTAGAAAAAGAGGGTATATTCTCTACTCTTAAGCAAACGGAATGGCGTGATATTCTTTTAGATGTCTATGGATACGTTCCAGAAATACAATCAGAATACGTAAATCCAGGATACGAAGAAACATCTAAAAAAGTCTTTGAATTGCTCAAAGATCAAGATGTGAAAAAATTTAGGGATGCAGTTATGCAGATCCTGCAAAAAAGGGGATTTAAAGGAAACCAAGCCTTCCCAGTCGTTCAGGAAGGCTTAAAAAATTGCGCATATTTCCTTGGTTTGCGAGGATTTAAATTGCTTGGGCTTCTAGCTTTTCTTGAGCAATCTTTTGAAACTCATCCCGACCGCTGGTAGTAAGATTTTTTCATCTTCCTACAGATTCAATGGCACTTTGAAGAAGATTTTTCCGTCAAAGATTTATTCGGATAAAGAATCAATTGTCAATCTTCGTTATCCTCCAACCTTTTTAGGTAATCATCTAGGTTGATTCCTTGGAAGCAGAAGTCTCCCCACGCCTGCATTAGTTCCTTGCAAGTAGTCGCATAATCGTTGCGATTGTAAGCGTGCTTGAACGGATCGTTCGGCTGGTGAAGTAGGCAAAGTTCAGATGCAATTTCAGGAAATTTCTTGTTGTTTCCATTTTTGTCATCTACAGCCCAGGTTTTGAAAGTAGCACGACATCCATGTTGGGAAACCAGGGCGGGAGTTCCATCGGGATTTAAAACATTTAAGTCGCACCAGCCAATGCCGTCTTGCAGTTTCTTGGTGAGGTGGAGTTTCCTTATTGTGACGGAAAAAGCATTTCCAGTTAGCGGTTGCAGATGTCTTGAAGGAAATATGTAGTCGCTAATCCGGGGTAATCGGCTGAGAAGATCCAGGGCTTGGCGACTTAAATAAATAGTTCTATGACGTCTGGCTCCTTTTAACTTGTCATTTTCCCTTGGAATTGTCCATTCCCCAGTTTCGAAATTTATATGCGCCCACTTGGCTAGTCTTACCGCCTGTGATCTAGCTGCTGTAAGAATCGAGAAAATGATAGCAAGTCTGGAAATGGAAGCTCTTGCCGTTCCTGTAAGAAGATCCTTTATGAATTCCGTAATTCTTGAAGGCTCAACGGATCCCATGTTTCCAGTATCTTGGACGTTCTTTCTGGCTTGTTCGGTTAAAACTTCAAGTCTTTCATCTATCGGGGAAGTGGTTATTCCATAGATTCCCGCCGCCATGGCCCAGCGGAATACCTTTCGTATGAAGGTTTTAGTCTTCTGAGCTGTTTTAGGATTTGATTTCAAAAGCGGGTTCAAAATGTTTGCCACATCCAGCGGAGTGATACTGGAAGCTAGTTTTTCTCCCAAAAATGGAAACACGTGTCGCTCCGCATGCTGACGCTCCTTGCGCTCACCTTGGTGAGGATCTTGCCACTGCGCCCATTTACCTCCCTTGGCCATGGCAGTTATGTAGTCTTCTGCCACATTCCTGAAAGTATTCTGTTTCTTTGCCTGCAGTTCCTTTGCTTTTTGCAGCTCTTTAGCTTTACGAGCGCTTTCTTTTTTAGCCAATGGGTCCTTGCCTTCATTGATCATGATGACAATCTTCATGGCTTCTTTTCTTGCCTGGGCTAAAGTCAGGCCGGGCTTGAGTCGATAAGTCTTGATTACGTACCTTGGAGATTTGTTTTTGGCCTCGACGGTCTTGCCCACTTTCTTTGATTTTTGGGTTTTGGGGATAGGTTCTTGCTTTGTCTCATCAACATAATCTTCGTTAGGGACAAGCCACTGCACATAGAAACTAATTCCGTGTGGCGCAGGCAATTCGGGCTTGAAGCTTTGGAAGTCCGCATAGAGACCTTTTACTCCGCCACAGGCTGTGCGTCTTTTTGTGTTTTCGCTTCTTGAGCCGGGTGCAATTTCCTTAGCCCTCTGCACAATCTCGGCCCATGATTTCAC
>JAJPXW010000238.1 GCA_021205255.1 Burkholderiales bacterium | reverse complement strand
GAGTCATAGAAATCCGCTTGACGGCTTCCTTGAAAAACTTTTAAGTTATGAAACTATCTTGCACTTGCTCAAAAGCATAAGGTGCAGATTCAAAGGCCAAAATACAGAGCTCTTCGGTCTTATGACGACCAGGAACATAGCCCAAGGCCCAACCATGACCTTTTACTGCCTTTTCGCATAACGCAGGAGACTTAAGTGCTTTAGGAACAAATTCCAGAGCTAGCGGATAGTTCTCAACTGCCAAGTCGCAAAGTTCCTCAGTTACTAACTCCTTTGGTACGAATTGCAGAGTACTTCCATCTGCATTCACAGCTTTTCGACAAAGTTGGTCAGTCTTGAATTTCTCGGGTACAAACTCTAAAGCGGTTGCACTTTCCTTTATTGCCCTCTCACAAATCTCTTGCGTAATAAAGGATTCAGGTACATGCTTCAGCAATCGGCCATATCGGGAAACTGCTAGCTCGTAAAGCTTTTCATTCCTAAGTTTCTCCGGAGTGCGATCCAGAACAATTCCCAGCTCCTCGGTCAAATCCTCATCGTAGCCAGCAGTTACCATGTCGTAAGATCGTAACACTGGTCGTCTCAAGGGCGGTCCGTATAGCCCCTGCATTATTATCTCAGGGGTAATAAATTTTTCCGGAATGAATGGAAAGGCTCTTCTATCCTTACGCACTGCAAACGTACAAAGCTCACGAGTTTTGAACTCCTCTGGTACAAATTCAAGAGCTCGTCCGTCTTGCATAACAGCAAACTGGCACACCTCTTTAGTCTTTATCCATTTCGGCACAAACTTTAAAACTCTTCCGCTTCCCTTAAGAGCAAATTTACAGAGAGGAATAGTCCTGTGATTTTCTGGAACGAATTCCAGGGCATAGTGATTTTGCCTGACAGCCATTTTGCAAAGATCAAGCGTTACCATCTTTTCAGGAACATATTTAAGCAGTAGCCCATTCTTTTGGATAGCAAGCTGACACTGGTCCGCCGTAAAAGGTTCATCATCGTACTCATCCATGGCTAACTCAATAAATGCCTCATCGTTTTGATTGATGGCATAATCCTCGAGTGCTTTTGAGATAAGGACGTAGGGAATAAAGCTAAAAGGCTGATCCATATGTTTAGCAGCAACCCAGCACATATTTTCTGTAATTTTGTGCCGATCCATCCCAAAGGTCGTATCGCCGTTCAATGCTGCGACCTCACATATCTTTCGGCTTTTAAGAGCACGTGGCACGTAACGCAATACTGAACCAGCCTTGCTGACAGCCAATTTGCACATTTCCGGCGTAAGTAGAGATGTGGGGACATCAGCTAGACACCAAGGGGCGCCTTCAAGGGCAAGTTTGCAGATTTCTTCTGTCCTCAAGGACTCTGGCACCAAAGACAAACCACAGCGCTTGGCTTTTCTGAATTTCTCGATCAACTCCGCATGCTTTTTTGAATAACGGAAGGTTGCCCTTCTCTTCTTTATCTTTTTGATGTCCTTTTTGTCCTCTTCGGAAAGAACTAATCCTTTCGGAAATTTTTCTTCGGCAGCATCGTCCCAAGCATAGGCAATCTTGCACAACTCTTTGGTCTTCAATTCTTCAGGAACATATCCAAAGGCAATTCCCTCGTCTTGAACTGCTAAGCGACAGATCTTTTCTGTCTTAAGCTCGTTTGGCACATATTCCAAAACACGACCGTTGCGTCTGACAGCATATTCGCATAGCTCAGGAGTCATCAATTTAGATGGGACATATTGAAGAGAATAAGGATTCTGAATGATAGCCATCCTACAAAGCTCTTCAGTCTTAAGCTCTTCTGGAACATACTCCAAACTTAAACTTCCATTGCTAAAAGCTTCTTTACATAAGTCGTAATCAATTAGCTCTTTGGGAACAGCATCTAACGCATCGCCACAGGAAAGGACGGCCATCTCACATAGGGCCTTGGTTTTCAACTCTTCTGGCACACTGTCTAAAAGACGCCCTTCTCTACTTACAGCTATTTTGTATAGTTCACGGCTCTTTAGTTTATCCGGTACATCTTGAAGAGCCAATGGATCTGCAAGAACTGCTGTCTTGCAAAGGCTATAGGTCTTAAAACGATCGGGAACATAGACAAAACCGCTACTTTTGCCTAAAACAGCCAATTGGCACAACTCTGGCGTTATTAAATAGTCTGGAACAAATTCCAATGCAGTTCCATCATTTTGCACAGCCAACTTACAAATTTCTGGTGTTCTTAAATTTAATGGAACATAGTCCAACATAGCGCCGTCGCTTTGGACTGCGAGTTTTGCCATTTCCTCAGTAATTAAATCCTCAGGGACTTCTTGGAGGTTTCGACCAACCAATAGAACAGCTTCCCTGCATAGGTCAGGAGTTTTAAAACGGTCGGGGACTGCTCCAAAAGCATCACCATGCAAACTGACAGCCAAATTACAAAGCGCCTGAGTCTTCATCTCGTCAGGAACTTCATAAAGTTGAGCAGGACTTTGCCTTACTGCTTCCCAGCAAAGCTCAGGAGTTATCTCCTCTTTAGGAATATTTCTTAAATTAACGTTGCTAACTCTATATTGGTTTAAATGGAATGGGACGCTTTTAATATTAGAAGGAAGCTTGACTCCATTTAGTACATGCGCTGCAGCTAGAGTCTGATAGTAATTAGCCAATTTCTTTGGGTCTTCGATGATTTTATTTGGATCTTGAATGATTTCTGTTTACATTGCATTTACCTTGTTGAGCAAATTTCAGTCAGGAGAAATAGAGAAAGGAGACTTTCAGCTCCTTTCCCCAAGCAGACTGAAAGG
>JAJPXW010000039.1 GCA_021205255.1 Burkholderiales bacterium | reverse complement strand
AATATTGATTGGAGCATCCTATTGTATGACGCTTTTGTATATTTATAAAAAATTATTTAATATCCAATAGGTTATTAAACAATCTCAATATTTATTACCCCTCTAATTTTCTTCAATAATAATTATTAGAAATATTCTGTGATCCTTATCTAATCTAATATAAAATCCTCGCTTAGGTTTCATGGCAGTAAAAATTCCAAATAGCCACTAAAATAGCAATTATCAATAGTGCGCTATTTTGGTGCATAAATTTAATTCATGCACATAAATGGGGAATTTTAGAAACAATGTTCAAGATCTGAACATTTTTCTCTAGAGCTTATTCGCAGTACCAAGCGGAATCTAAAACTGGCATGGTTCTTGCTTGTAAGAAGTTGTGAGATAACCTCATCTCATTGGCGCCGCCTTTTAGTGGCTGTGGTTCGAAAGAACTTCTGCTCTGGAAGGTTTGAAAAGTAGCCCTTAGGCCATAAGCCTATTGAATCATTTAAACAAATATCTCAATTCACCTAGGAGGTTTTCCTGTGTTTATTAAAAAACTTATCCCTGTTGCCTTAGCCGCTTCTCTGGCCTTTGCTGGAACTTATGCAATGGCCGCTAAACAAACTTTTGTGACTATTGGTACTGGTGGTATTACAGGCGTCTACTATCCAACTGGTGGCGCTATCGCCAAGATCATTAATGCCAAGCGCGATAAGTATGGTATTCGCGCTTCGGTTGAATCGACTGGTGCTTCCAAGTTCAACATTAACGCCATCGATTCCGGAGACCTCGACTTCGGTATTGCCCAGGCCGATACACAGTATTTGGCCTATAACGGCAAAGGCCCATGGGAGGGCAAGCCTGTTGAAAAGCTCCGCGCCGTTTTTGCACTTGCACCTGAAGCTGTCACATTTGTAGCTGCGGAAGACTCAGGAATTAAATCCGTCAAGGATGTGAAGGGCAAAACAGTTAACCTAGGAGATCCAGGTTCAGGCAACCGCGTTAACGCAATGGATATCTTTGAAGTTGTCGGATTAGTACCTGGCAAAGATTTTCACGATGAAAAGATCAAACCGGCTGATGCACCAAGAATGCTTCAGGACGGACGTATTGATGCTTTCTTCTATACCGTTGGTCATCCAAATGGAAATATTAAGGAAGCGACGGCTGGAAAACGTAAGGTTCGTATCGTTCCAATCACCGAAGTCGATCAGCTCTATAAGAATGCTCCTTATTATTCTGTAACGGAAATTCCGATGGAGCAGTATCCAGATGCGACTAATGCCAAGGATAAGGTACAGACGGTCGGAATGCTTGCCACTTTTGTAACCTCAGCCGATACTCCCGAAGACGTGGTATATGCAATTACTAAGGAAGTCATGGAAAACCTTGACGAATTCAAGAAATTGCATCCAGCTCTTGAAGGTCTTACTAAAGAAAGCATGCTTCAGGGATTGACAGCCCCGATTCATCCGGGTGCTCTGAAGTACTACAAAGAGGCTGGTCTAATTAAAGAATAAATTTATAAGACTAAATGATTGCGGGTCCGGCACTGCCGGACTCGTGCCATCATGGAAAGGAGTCATCATGACGGCGGAAAAAACCAAGGAAGTCCTCCTACCGGAGGCAGGGATTCCAGGATTTGTCCTAAAGCCAAAGAAAAAAGCTCAAGATGACATTATTGGCGAATACCGCAATGAAGTTATCCACGGAGAAAGAGGTCTAAAGGACGACAAATCTGGTTTCTCCCAAAAAGTTACATATATCGTTGCCTTGTGCTGGGCACTTTTCCAAATGTCCACGGCAAGCTGGCTGTTGCTCGATTCGCTTTATATCAAAGCGTTCCATCTAGCTTTTGCACTGGCGCTGATTTATCTAAACTTGCCAACTCTCAAATCGGAAACGAAATCTCGTTGGGACTTGAGAATTCTTCTGGCAATGAAGAGAGTGACGATCGTCGATTGGATGATGGGTATTGTCGCCGTCATTGCGGCTACTTATATTGTTATTGACTATGTAGGGATATCGGAACGTCCGGGTATGCCAATTGGCAGGGACCTGATTTTCGGTGTTACCCTCGTCGTTTTGATGCTAGAAGCCACAAGGCGTGTTTTAGGTCCTGCTCTTCCAGTCATTGCCAGCGTGTTCATGGCGTATGTGTTCCTTGGGCCATATTTGCCGGACTTCATGTCTTTTAAAGGCGCGACTCTGACACGCTTTATCTCTCAGATGACAATGGACACCCAAGGTATTTACGGTGTTCCGTTAGGTGTGTCGGCAACTGTAGTGTTCCTCTTCGTGATGTTTGGAACAATGCTCGATAGGGCAGGTGGCGGGGCGTTCTTCACGCGCTTGGCCGTAGCTGGTCTAGGTCAATACAGAGGTGGTGCAGCTAAGGCTGCCGTTGTAAGTTCCGCTTTGTCTGGAATGGTGTCGGGCTCCTCAATCGCAAATGTAGTTACCACCGGAACATTTACGATTCCATTGATGAAACGCGTAGGCTATCCAGCCAAGAAGGCTGCCGCTATTGAAGTGGCTTCTTCCGTAAATGGTCAGCTAGCTCCCCCAGTAATGGGCGCTGCTGCATTTATTATTGCCGAATATGTCAATGTTCCTTATATCGAAGTTGCAAAGGCGGCTGCTGTACCTGCTTTCGCCTCCTATATGGGACTACTTTGGATCACTCACATCGAAGCCTGCAAGTTAGGACTGAGAGGACTGCCGAGAAGCGAGCTTCCACGTTTCTTAACTGAACTGAAAAACGGACTTCATTATCTAATCCCCCTTGCTGTTCTTATCTGGGAACTTG
>JAJPXW010000248.1 GCA_021205255.1 Burkholderiales bacterium | reverse complement strand
ACGCAATAGAGACAAAGTCAGCTACACCAGCGGGTTTCTTCAGATTTATCCTTAAAAATAAGAACAAGAAGACCGGCACTTATACAGTTGCCACCATGCTTTCCGATAATTCGAAATTCATTCTAAAAAAAGGAAGCAATATTCTGTTTCCACCTGAGGAGGAAAAATTTCTTGGCTCTAAACAGAAAAAGATAAAGAATGGACTACTTCAAAATGGTGAGATTAGTCAGAACAAAAATGGAATTTTCACTTTGAATAAGGACCTAACCTTCACTAGTCCATCAACTATGGCAATATTTGTATTAGGAAGCTCGGTCAATGGAAGAAGAGAGTGGAAAACAGCGGAAGGCAAAACTTTCAATGAAGTTTTTCCAAAGGATACTAAAAGTCCAAGAAAAAATTCAGGTAATTGATAGAACCACGTAAACTAAAATCAGTTCTTAGCCATCCAAACTTGACTTCTCTACTTTGGTGAAACAAAACTTCCAGAGCAAATTCCTTAAAGTCTTTAGAAAGTAAAAACTTAGGAAAGCGGTACAAGCGCATTTAGGATTTGAAAAGCCTACTCCAACAACGTAATACAAATAAAAAACACTAACGACAAAAACAGCAGGCATTGTAAAATCTAATCTTTACGGTCTGAGACTTCACACTGGCTAATATACAGATTCTTGTTCTTACAGAAAAAAACTAAGGGAGAAGATCGACGTAAGTTAGCGTTGGACTTTCTAGTGTGAACCATAGACCGGTTTCAAAATTGCTGAACTGTAAAAACGATTAACGGCGACCAACAGGCTTCAAGCAATTCTCTAGGAAAGTAAAAACAGGTCGCCGCTATTAAATGTGGAGCGGCTACTTCCGAAAATTTACTTCTTCCCGGCCGATCTTAAGACAATTTCTTGAAAAGTATAAGAAAGAATAGAACTCCCGCACTTGCCTAAATCGATTTGGACCAGGGGCGCAGGAGTCCGGGAGAAAGGAAAGGAATTGGTCGGAGTGAGAGGATTCGAACCTCCGACCCCTGCGTCCCGAACGCAGTGCTCTACCAGGCTGAGCTACACTCCGAAATTCATTAAACGGTTTACTTATCTCGTTCTACCGTCAGAGTGAGCAATTCTATCAAAGAATTTTTATAGTTGGACGGTGGAAGAAACGAGATAGCTTCAGTTCCTTTTTGAAGTTCGTGTCGAGCGGCTTCAAAACATCTCTCTATTGCTCCACTATTCTTGATAATGCCAATGATCTGATCTAGGTCATACTCACCATATCCAATAGCATTCCGAATAATCTGAGCATCTTCAGGACTGCAGTTTTGCAGGGCATAAATCAAAGGCATTGTCATTTTGCTTTCTTTCAGATCGTTACCCAGCGCTTTACCAGTCTTGCTGACATCACCTGCATAGTCTAAGACATCATCGATAATCTGGAAGGCTCTACCTAAAGATAAGGCGTAATCAGCTAATCTATTTTCCTGTTCTCGGGTCGCTCCCGCCACAACGGCTGCTAACCGGGCCGCTGACTCAAACAAAATCCCTGTTTTCCTTTCGATGACTTCAAAATACCGCTTTTCATCAAGAGTGGTGTCATGAATATTCAGCAGCTGAATTACTTCACCCTCAGAAATCCTATTGACTGATCCAGCCACAATTTCACAAATTCTAAGATTTCCAGTTCTAACCATCATCTCGAAAGATCTAGAGTACATAAAGTCGCCAGTCAAGACAGCTGCCGAGTTCCCCCACTTAAAGCTTGCTGTCGGTTTTCCACGCCTTACGTCGCTTTCATCTACAACATCATCGTGAAGGAGACTTGCTGTATGGATATATTCGACCATTGCACCGAGGAAAATATGTTCCTTCCCCTTATAACCTAGAGCACGGGCAATGAGAATAAGCACTAGAGGCCTGATTCGCTTTCCTCCAGAGGAAAGTATGTAATCACATATTCTTTGGATAAGTTCAATATCACTTTTTAGGTCGTTTTTTACTGCCTCGTCCAAAAGTACAAGGTCAGCAGAAACGGGCTCTATAATTTTTAGCATTGCCTCTTTGGTGTTGGCCATTGTCTCTCCTTGCTTTCCCTCGATATTACTTAATTTTCTGCACTTTTTCTCTTCTCAATAAAGATTTGCTTGACCTTTCATAGAAAATCTCTACTTTTTGCTCAATAGCTTGACTCTCCGCTATATTGGCATTCTTCATTTAATGATCTGAACTTTGAGATTGGAATGTTTGTTGTTGGCCTAACCGGTGGCATCGGCTCTGGAAAAACTAGCGTATCCGACTTCTTTAATAATTTAGGAATCACAATAGTTGATGCTGATGAGATTTCACGAGAAATAACTGCCATCAATGGAAGTGCAATTAAAGTTATTGAACAGGCTTTTGGAAAGCAGGCAATAAGTATTGATGGAGCCATGAACCGAGCTTACATAAGGGAACTGGTCTTTAACAATCCGTCAGAACGATTAAGACTCGAAGAGATTCTTCATCCTTTGATCCAAGAAATCTCATTAGAGAGATTGATGACTTCTAAAAGTCCATACTCTATCCTTAGCGTACCGTTACTTACAGAAAAAGGATTCTGGATCCAAAAACTCAATCGTCTGCTTGTGATAGATGTTCCAAAAGAATTACAAATACAGAGAGTAATGAAAAGAAGTGGACTTGCAGAAAAGGAAGTAGAAAAAATCCTTGCAGCTCAATCTTTAAGATACGATCGTCTGAAGTTAGCCGATGACATCATAGAGAATTCATCTTCGGTTTCAAATTTAAGGGACAGCGTTCTAAAACTCCATACTTATTAC
>JAJPXW010000379.1 GCA_021205255.1 Burkholderiales bacterium | reverse complement strand
CTTTATAAACAAATGAGACCAACTTTTTCAGATACTATGGAAATCTCTTAAAAATCAAAATATTTTATCTACCAAGTAAAATTAATATCAATTCATAAACATTATTTGACAAGAAGATTTCTAGAGATAAGCGCTGAGGTTTGCTATTGGTTATTCAATAACTCCAAATTAAAAGGGGAATAAAAAGTAAAGAAACACCAAGCCCAGGTTGTTTCCAATTCTGGAGAAAATAAAAGTGGCTCGCCAACTGGAGGAGAGCCACCTTCCTTTTTAGATTGTCAGATCGAAATAATGATTAAAGATTCGAATCAAACGGTTAGGTAATGAGGCAACGCTTTTAGTTTCCGATCATGTACATTAATAGAGTAACTACCGTAACTGCCACGACGCAAGGTATTGCAGTACGTTTGACCATTTCCACTGGGTTTGCATTGGCAATGCCTGCCAAAATAATGGCTGCTCCTGCAACTGGAGACATAGATCTACCAATACCGGCAGCAATTTGAGCTACTGCACCTAGCTGAACAATAGTTAATCCGAAATCGGCTGCATGCGGAGTAATAGCCTCGTTAAAAGCTAAAGCTGCTGCATTGCCGGAACCGGAAATTGCGGCCATGAGGAATGGACCGGCTGCGGCTGAGAACACTGCAACTGACTGCGATCCTTTCATGGCTTCAACTAAAGCACCAGTTAAACCAATAGAAGTCATGCCTGAAGCGAAGAGGGCAGCTGCTGCAATAAGAATCACCACATCGCTGAAACCATCACCAGCACCACGGCAGAACTTCTTTGACATCTCGCCTAAATTCTGTTTATGGAAGATTCCAACTATCATTCCAACGGCCGTACCAATCAACATGCATACCGGTACTGAAAATGCCTTATTAGACAGAAGACCTACCTGTTCAGAAGCCAAAACTAATAAGAAAATAGGTAGAACAGGAACGCAGGCCATAACCCAATTGATTTTGAAGTCTTTCATGGCTTCGGCGTCTTGCATTTCGCCTTTTACAGAACCAACGCCTTCTTTTGTATAGAGGCACACCAGGCCAAGAACAAGCGCAGCGCAGATCGCACCAACAAAGCTCGGGAAAGCTTCCTGCATAATGACGATCATTGCATCCGGAGATGAAATTTCCTTTGCGTTATAGGCAATGGTCGCAATCTGCGGATTGAACATCAATCCAGGACTAACGACAGAACCCCAGGTTCCTGCAAAAACAGCGGCTGCCGCCATCGTTGGATTAACTCTCAAAGCAATCAGCGCAGGAATTAACAAAACACCTACAGCAGCTGCTACACCAGCGGCCGAAGGCAACACGATATTCAAGAACCAAGTGATGATGACCGTACCTGGTACCACGATCAAGGGTACTTTAGTTAAAGGCCTTACTAAAGCATTGACCAGATGGTCGGAACACTTGGTATAGGTCATGACATAACCAAAACCGATTACTGTCGTAATCGTCGGTACCAGGCCGCCGTTGACGAACTGTTTAATAAAAGCGTCAACAGCCACTTCGACTGTGGTTGACGAATGAACAACGAATTCGCCAATCAGTGCCATGACAATGCCGGACAATGTCAGGACAAGGCGCGCTTCATAGTTCTTATAGATAAGCCAGAATGTTACAAGAACAATGGCAAGTCCAATCCAAATCAAAATTTACTCCTTAGGAAAAATGTTTTATGTTTAAAAAGCTTCTCCATTCACAGCAACTTTTCAAACTCCGTATCAAGCTTTTCACTTGAATTTTTTAAACCTTGGCGCATGTTTTGCACCCAAGTAATATCATCTCCGAGCCTAGCTTTCTCTTCACCCAACCCTTCCACGGTAGATTTCTGCGATGGAGAGCCGAGCCCAACCCTAGTTTCTACGACATATGCAGGGGTAAGCGATTTGCGAAATTCTTCTTCAGTCATTGGGAATTCAGCTTCTTTACCCAGCAATTCCATTGTTACGGCCCTGAAGATTCGTTGTGCTTCGGTATAAGGGAAAGCCAAGGGCAACCAATTATTTTGCCGAGCTTCCGTGACAATGCGACTAGCAAAAGTATGACCAACCCTAAAAGGCAGTTCATTTTTCATTTGCAAGTCTTCAGCTAAAGCCATCGTACAGGTCCAGTCGTTATTGAGTTCTTCCAAAGACCTCGCTGGATTGACTTTTAGCATCTTGAAAGCCATGTTGGCTAAATGAAGCATTTCAACAGCTTTCACAAAAGTGGCGCTATTGTCTTCAGAGACGCTCTCCTTGTTGTCGTACATTCCGAGATTTAAATTGTGAGCGCGAACCGTAACAGTATGTGCGGCTCCTATAACGTCGGACGCCCTTGCTCGTGTTTTATTGATAATGCCAGGGTTACGCTTTTGCGGCATTGCTGAAGAAGTGTAGGAGGCTGATTGATCAAGCAAAAGCCACGGTCTTACCTGAGAATATTGCTGTGCAATGTCCTGCATAAGAATAGAGATTCTTATGGCAACATTGGAAGCAATTGATGCCGCTTCGATTGGTATATCAAAAAGGCTAACTTGCGAACTATCAAGGCCATTATGAATTGGCCCATTAAAACCAAGTAATTCCGCTAGGCGATATCTGTCTAGAGGCCATGCTGAACAAGCAAGAACCGCTGTTCCAAGAGCCGACTGGTTAATTCTCTCCCAAGCTTCGCGAATGCGACTACCGTCTCGGTCAAAGGATTCTAAAAATGCCCATAGATAAAAGCCAAGATTTATTGGCATCGCTTGAACACCATTTGTATAGGCAGGAATGAGCGTTTCGACATTGTCCTGCGCTATACCGAGCAAAGTAGTGCGTAGCTGGTTCAAAGC
>JAJPXW010000128.1 GCA_021205255.1 Burkholderiales bacterium | reverse complement strand
TAACTGAACGAAAAGAGATAATCATGGACAGTAAAAAATTGGTCATTGGAATTGCACCAGGAATAAGTACACCTGGCTTTGTTCAAATGATTGTTAGTGCTCTTCACTCCCAAGTCACTTCTGATGGAAGTAAACCAATAGTGGAAACTGTTAAGCTTGATTGGCATAAACCACCCCAGTCAGCTTCGGCTCTTACTAAAGAAGGTGACAAGAAGATCAGAGCTTATGAGGAAATTTTGCACTTAGCTTCTAGAGGGGTATCTGTAGTTGCTATTCCAAACTTTGCTGTTATGGGATTTATCAGTGAACTCCAAACTGAATGCACTGTACCTATTGCGGATATGGGCGTAGCAGTTGCAAAATGTGTGGCAGAAAAAAATATCAAAAAGCTTGGAATGTTAGGAGATCCTGGCTCGACCAAAGCCAAGGAATTTGAAAAGAGATTTGAAAAATATCCAGAAATCAAATTGATCTGGCCCGATCCTCCCGAGGTTGGAAAGCTTAATGAATTCTATGAACGAATGATGAGCAATAAGTTCATAGAAAATGGGGCTAAAACAGCTCTTGATCTTCTTACCGATGCCTGCACAAATCTTTCTAAGAAAGATGTAGAAATAATTCTTCCAACTTGCGTTCGTCAAATCGCTTACACAAACGAATTACAGAGACTAGAGTACAAGCTAATAAATGTTGCAGAAGCCTATGCGCATTATTTATGCACCACTGAATGGATGCCCTATCCTGCTCATTTTAAATTAGGAATCGTTGGTGGCTTAGGACCAATGGCAACTGTGGACCTATATAAAAAAATAACCATGGCCACTCCTGCAAAGAAAGATCAGGAACACATCAAAATAGCCATAGAACAAAATCCTCAAGTAGCAGACCGAACTGTATATTTACTTCATGGTGGTGAAGACCCTACCCTAGCACTCTATGCGGCCTGTAAAAAATTGGAGGACGACGGAGTGGATGCCATCCTGTTTCCATGCAATACCGCACACGCCTATTTAGGTGCCATTGCTCCTCACCTTAAAGTTCCCGTCATAAATATGATGCAGGTTACTATGGAGGAAATAAAAGAACAGTTTGGCAGTGATGTTGTAGTTGGTCTAATGGCTACGGACGGAACTTGCCAATCCGGTCTTTATGACATTAAAGCTAAGGATATGGGACTTCAGTGCGTTAAGCCAGATCCTGAATACCAAAAGCTGGTCATGGAATCTATTTATGGTGAAAAAGGCGTAAAAGCTGGTTTTACTGACGGAATTTGTAGGGATCAACTTCTTCAAGCGGCAGAGCATCTTGTAAAACAAAAGAGTGCTGGCGTACTTGTCCTTGGTTGCACTGAATTACCACTTATTCTCTCTGAGTCCAAGAGTTTCGAGATTGGCGGAAAGAAAGTCGGTATAGTCGATCCAACTGCAGCTGTAGCAAGAAAAGCAGTCAAAGTTGCAATGGAAGAAACAGCCAAACGTGGAAGGAGATAACTATGGCCGATGTAAAAAAGGACGTTAAGACTGCCACTGCCGCATTTATAGGACTAGGCACTATGGGTTATCCCATGGCTGGGCATTTAAGTAAGGCTGGTTGCGACATGACTGTCTATAACCGCACAACTTCAAAAGCGGAAAAGTGGGTTGCAGAATTTGGTGGCAAGTATGAACTCACGCCTCGCGAGGCAGCAAAAGACTGCGATATCGTCTTTGTATGCGTAGGAAACGATGACGATTTGAGAAGTGTCCTTCTTGGTGAAGATGGGGCTTTTGCCGGCATGAAACCAGGTGCCGTCTTATGGGACGATACTACGGACTCTGCATCGGTTGCACGTGAAATGTATGCTAAGGCAAAATCTATGGGTCTTAATTTCGTAGATGCACCTGTCTCAGGAGGTCAAGCAGGCGCAGAAAATGGAATTCTGACTGTTATGTGCGGAGGCGATGAGGACATCATTAAAAAATATGCACCTGTAGCAGATGCCTTCGCAATTTCAGTTACCCGGATAGGACCTTCAGGAAGTGGTCAGCTTGCCAAGATGTGCAATCAAATTTGCATAGCTGGAGTGTGCCAAGGTTTGGCTGAAGCTATTGCTTTCGGTAAAGTAGCTGATCTGGATATGCCACTAGTATTGGATGTCATTAGTAAAGGAGCCGCTGCTAGTTGGCAAATGAAAAACCGTGGGTTGACTATGGATCTTGGTCAATTCAATTTTGGATTTGCTGTTGATTGGATGCGCAAGGATCTTAATATTTGCTTGTCCGAGGCTCGTAAGAACGGAGCAGAGCTTCCATTGACTGCCCTAGTGGACCAATTCTATGCACAGATTCAAAATATGGGAGGTGGCCGCTGGGATACTTCAAGTCTGATTGCACGCCTTAATCAGAAGCCTAAAAAGTAATTGTCTTTAAATGAAAAGGCCACTTCAACTCATTCAGTAGGTGGCCTTTTTAGTTCCAGGGATTTTGCAGAGAACAATCAGATTTTCATAACTTCTTTCCTATAGAACCTTAACTCCTCTATTGAATCGTAAATATCAGACATGGCAACATGCTTAGGAGATTTTTGAATCTTGCTAAGGATTGAAGGACACCATCTCTTGATAACTTCTTTGAAAGATGAAACATCTATGTTTCGATAATGGAAATATTGTTCTAGGCCTGGCATCCAGCGAGCCATGAATTTTCTATCTTGATGAATGGAATTTCCACATAAAGGACTTTTACCTGCGGGGACATATTGGGAAAAGAAGTCGATAAAGATTTTTTCTGCTTTTAGTTCATCGATTTCGCTCTGTCTCACTCTATTGACGAGTCCGGACTTTGTATGGTGTTCCGT
>JAJPXW010000144.1 GCA_021205255.1 Burkholderiales bacterium | reverse complement strand
GTCATAACGAAAATAGCTTAAACTTTCCGGTTTCTTCACTTACAGCAATACTAAGCCAAGGAACAAACATACAATTCACTGAGGGAATAAAGCAAACGCCAGTGCATATGCATCTTTTAGTTTCGATCGGAAAATATCTTCTTTTCTTAGTTGAATAACAGCGCATTGGCTTGGAATTCAACACTTTTTTCTCTCCCTGTAAATTAGGCCTCTGAACGACTGGTCTGGACTTTCAAATCAAAATCAAGTCTTCGCAATTTCTTTTCACCGCTTATAAAGCCATTGCCTAAATCCACTGCATCTTTAGAAATTAATAGACCAAATAACCTAAAAATAGCAATAACAGAAAGTTTCCTGAAATCTAGGGTTAACCTATTGAGTTCAAACAGTGCTACAAATTTTGAAATTTTTATCAAAATTGCTTTAGCTCCGTACATTCACATGTCCTATTAATCCACCAATAGAAAGGTTTGATAGGCAAAGAGGAAAAAGAGTATGAACGTTCATGCTATTGAAAGTATCGATTTATCGAAAATTCCTGAAGCCGATAGATCAGCCGGACTATGCGCCATGGCGGTCGCTCAACAGGGAAATAACATCGCTTATGTACCAGATCGATATATAACTGCCCAAATGTGCAAGGATGTGGTTGCTCAGGATCCAACTAACCTATCCTCGGTTCCAGAGAAACACCGCACTTCTGAAGTCTGCGCTCTAGCCGTTAGCGTCTCTGGATCGGCATTGGAATTCGTGCCGGACGATCTCAAAACTCAAGATCTCTGCTCAATTGCTATCCGAAGCGAAGGGAGCGCCCTCCAGTACGTGCCCGATAAATATAAAACTCCTGAAATGTGCGAGCTAGCAATAAGAAAAGGCGGCTCTCTTGAAAACGTACCAACAAACCTCATCACTGAAGATCTTTGCAAACTCGCTATCGAAAACAATCCCCAGGGTCTAAAAGGAGTGCCTGCGTCTCTTTTGACGAAGGATCTTTGCAATTATGCCGTACGGACTAGCGGAGACAATATTAAATGCGTTCCTGCGTCTCTATTAACAGATGAGCTTTGCGAGCTGGCCGTAGACAACAAAGGGACAAGCCTGCAGTACATCCCTGACAATTTCAAGTCTTCGCTTCTTTGCACAATTGCAATAGGAAATTCTGCCAATGCAATTAAATATGTGCCGGAAAGCTTTTTGACACCAGCCCTATGCCTAGCAGCAGTAGCCAGTCAGCCAGAAGTGCTCTCTGATATACCAGAAAGTCTTAGGGATGAAAATGTCTGTACAACAGCAGTAAAAAAGGACGCCAGAACTCTTGAGTACGTCCCCGAGTCGCTTAAAACACCTCTTTTATGCCGACTTGCAGTAGAAAACGATTGGAGAGCTTTGACTGCCGTTCCCAAGAAATACATTAACGAAGCTGTTTGTAAACTCGCAGTAAGTAAAGATGGAAACAACCTTGATTACATTCCAGAAGCTTTCAGGTCAGAGGAAATGTGCCAGCTTGCGCTCAAAAACTCTGGGGAAAGTCTATCTGGTGTGCCAACAAAGTTAATGACCCCGAAAGTGTGCAAGGAAGCAGTCAAACAAAACCCATGGGCATTGGAATTTGTGCCTGAAGACCTAAAAGCCCAAGAGATATACAAAATAGCTGTTAAAAAAGAAGGTTTGACATTGCAGTACGTGCCGGAGCAGCTGAGATCAAAGAAAATATGCGAACTAGCTGTAGACTCCGACCCAAGTGCGCTTAAGTATGTCCCTCCTTCCGTGATCAACACAGAAATGTGTGAGAGGGCCGTTAAAAAGGATGGTCAAACTCTAGTGTATGTACCTGAAAAGTACAGAACTCCAGCGCTATGTTGGCATGCCATCAAAAACGATGGGGAAGCACTGGCATTCGTTCCTAAGGGCAACATGGTTTTCAAGCTACTGAAAGAGACCTTGGAAAAAGATGGTAATGCTCTAGCTCTCGTTCCAGAAAGCCTTTTGACTCAGGAGATCTGCACAATTGCCGTAAAGAGCAATGGCTGGACACTACAAAATGTACCTGAGGACATGAAAACAGCAGAACTATGCCACCTGGCGGTAGAAAGCAATCCTTATGGAATCCAGTTTGTTCCAACCGAACTCCTTACTCCTGAGCTTTGCTCGGTAGCCCTTAAAAAGGATGGAGGAGCTCTCTCCGAATTACCAGAGGATTGGAAAACTCAACCGTTATGCAAGTTAGCAATTGAAAATGGCGCTTCCCTAGAAGATGTCCCTGAAAAATGGAGAACTAAGGAGATATGCGATAAAGCGGTATCGAACTCTGGTTCTAATCTTAAAGACGTACCCAAGGAGTTAAAAACACCGGAGTTATGCCAAATAGCCGTAAAGGATAACGGCTCGGCATTGGAATTCGTCCCTCCTCAGCTAAGGACGCAACAATTATGCAAATTGGCAATCAAGGACTTCCCCTTTGCCATTAGATATATTCCTCCTTCTGTGCTCACTTACGAGATGTGCGAAGATAGCGTCAAGAAAGAAGGCTGGGTTCTCGGAAACGTACCAGATTCAATGAAGACTCCTGAAATCTGTCGTATAGCTGTCAAGAGGGAGCCAGGAGCCTTAATTTACGTCCCTTTGGAAATGCGTTCAACCGAAATTTATAAAGCAGCACGTATGGAACCAATCCAATGGACACCTCAAGAAGAGGAAGTTGAAGACGAGCACGATGACGATGTGAAGAAAGAAGACGATGTGAAATAAAAAGACGGTGAGGGGAAAGCTAACTTCCCCTCTTTCTACACTTTATATGGGCTATTTTCCAAACCGTGGTGAATCTTGAAAAACAATTCAAGATGCGCTAGTC
>JAJPXW010000131.1 GCA_021205255.1 Burkholderiales bacterium | reverse complement strand
CTCCCATGGTCCAAGGGATAAAGCTGCCGGAATACTGCAGAAAAATAGCGAAATAAATAGCAAAATCGCAGCACTCTTGCGTTTCATATGCCACTCGTCCATCAAATAGGCAAGTGGAACTTCGAAAAGCGAAATCATTGAAGTTAAAGCCGCTACGACTAAGCAGACATAAAAGCAAAAAGCAAAGAAGTTGCCAAACGGAATATGGCCAAAAACGGCAGGCATAGTTATGAAAGTCAGACCAGGTCCGGTGGCTGGATCAAGGCCAAAAGTCATCACCGGTGGGATAACCATTAAGCCAGCTAATAAGCAGGAAAGGAGGGCAAGAAAGCATATCCACGCTGTCGAACTTGGTAAGTCCTGAGTATGCGGAATATAGGAACCGTAGGTAATCATGATTCCCATACCTACCGACAAGGAGAAGAAAGTAAATCCCATTGCATTAAGCAAAGAGCTTGCCGTTACCTGGTCAAAGCGAGGAGCAAATAAAAATTTAATGCCTTCCCAAGCTCCTGGCAGGGAAAGTCCTCTGATAATCAATATGATCATCATGACAAAGAGCAGTGGCATCAAGACCTTGGAGATTCTTTCAATTCCTTTATTAACTCCAAAAATTAGGACTCCTGCAGTAATGGCAAGAAAGATGGTCTGAAAAGAAATAGCTGCGAGAGGAGAACTTACAAGAGAAGTAAATGTTGTCTTGAGAGAAGGTATATCCGTCGATGCGGCTTTCCCTATAAGGGCCTCCAACATGTACAGCAAACACCAGCCGCCTACGCAGCTGTAGTAAGTCATAATCAAGAAAGCGCAGAAGACAGCAATAAAGCCAAGAGGTGCCCAGAAAGGTCCGGCTAAGCGTCTAAAACTTGTTACGGGACTGCCTCTACCAGCTCTGCCTAAAACCAACTCCGCCAATATAATATTAAGTCCAACAGAGAAGACCATAAAGACAAAAGGCAATAGAAAAGCGCCACCTCCGTTATTTCCTACCATATAAGGAAATATCCAAATAGCGCCTAATCCAACGGCCGAACCTGCGGCCGCCAGAATGAAGCCAAAAGCCGAGCTCCAGCTGCTTCTCTGTGCAGTCATGCGATAGATATCCTATTAATCAGTAAATAAATATTTCCACTATACATGGGATTACAGCGATTTCACCTTCTTTCCTGAAAATTACCCCTTGTAATAAGAGTGTCCAATATAGCAGTCTCTATCAGTAATCTGATTTTGCCTCGAACAAATATTCAGAAATCATTTCAAGGCAGGGACAAAATAACAAGCTTGGCAGAAAAGAAAGGAAAGCTAAATTGAATGTACACAAAAAGGATTCATAAGAAATCAAAACAAAAATTTCCTGCTAGATTAGCTACAAAATAAATGGATGCAGAAATATGAGTGAATATAAAGTTGATGCCGAGCTTGATGTAAAAGGGTTCAAATGCCCAATGCCAATGCTCAGGACTAAAAAAGCGCTGCAAAAGATGGAAGGAGGACAAGTGCTTAAAGTTATGGCCACCGACCCCCATGCAAAAAAGGATTTGGAGCAGTTTTCCGCTCAGACGGGAAACAAATTATTGAACACTGAAGAAAGCGACGGTGTTTATACTTTCTACATTCAAAGAAAGCAATTTCCATAAGTAAATTAATAACTTAATCGAAGGACAACTGGAATGAAAAGACCTCTGGAGTCCATGAAGCTCAAGCCTGAGTCTAAGGACGTAATTAATAAAATTTATAACTTAGAAAAAGTCAAGAAGGCTTTAGAGCAGATTGTCCTCCAAGAGCCTTATACCATTGAAGAGCAGATTGAGATCTGCGAAATGCCAGCTCCTCCCATGAAAGAACTGCATCGGGGCGAGCTTATTCGAGACAAGATAAAAGCCTACGGACTTCACGCTGAAATGGATCCAGTCGTCAATGTCATAGCCCGCTATAGAGGAATTGATCCTGAAGCTCCCGTTTGCGCTATTGCAGCTCATATCGATACAGTTTTTTCCGAAGATATCGATGTTAATGTGCGTCGCCATGCTGGCAAGCTCTACGGTCCAGGCATTGCATGCAATGCGCGTGGTGTCGCTTGTATGTTGCAAGTAATTCGGGCCTTGGTCAGTAACGAAATTCGGACTAAAGGCGACATTCTTTTTATCGGTACAGTAGGCGAAGAGGCGGAAGGCGATCTTCGCGGAGTGAAAAGGATTTTCTACACCTCAGGCATGCACATCGATGGTATGCTGGCCTTGGAGTCATCGAATCCAGGGCGTCTTTTGTGGGGGTCGACAGGCTCAAAACGCTATAAGATTGAGTTCTTAGGTCCTGGTGGCCATTCATTCCTCGACTTTGGCAAATCCCCTAGTGCTACTCAGGCTTTATGCAGAGCAGGAGCTATGCTTGCTGATTTAGAAGTACCGGAAGACCCAAAAACTACTTTTTCAATCGGTCCAATCGATGGCGGTACAACTGTCAACTCGATATCCGAACACGCAGAATGCGAAATCGACTTGCGTAGCCAGGACAATAAGGAACTAGATAATCTAGTGGAAAGAGCTCTTCCATTATTTGCCGAGGGGGCCATTCTTGAAAACGAAAGATGGAACGTAGAGGACGAAGACTTAAAAGTTAAATGCAAAGTCACTCCTCTAGGACACCGACCGGCAGGTGAACAAAGTAATGACAGTGACGTCCTCCAAGCGGCTAGAGCAGCACAGGAGGCTTTAGGGATTGAATTAACTGAATTCACCAGCGCCTCCACTGATCAGAACGTGCCAATGTCAATGGGAATTCCATCCACAACTTTAGGTGGTGGTGGTAGGGACGGATCCACACATTCTATGGCTGAATGGTACGAACCACTTC
>JAJPXW010000283.1 GCA_021205255.1 Burkholderiales bacterium | reverse complement strand
GTAAACAAGAAGTCCAAGGAAATGAATGGGAAGCCTCAAGTGCTGAAGGTTGGATAGCTTCCTCTGATTTGACTACTGATATAGATAAGTTGTGGGAAGAAGCAAAGGCCCGAGAACAAGAAGCATGTTCAGGATGCCACGCAGCACCAGAACCCGATCATTTCAATGCAAACCAATGGGCAAGCCAATTGCCTTTGAAAGGAGGCCGTGCTGGCCATACTAGAGCAGGCAAAAACGAATTGATGTTCCGTTGGTTGCAACAATTTGCCGAACCTCTTTAATTTCAAATTTTCTAGCCCAAATAGAAGTACCTATGACAAACCGTAGAAATTTCCTAAAGATTGCAGCAGCTACTGGAGCAGCTACAGTTCTTCCTACCGCTCGTGCTGCTACTGAACCCGAGCAATTAGTAACGGCTGTTCCACCTGGAGAACAGCAAACCTTTACCTTAAAAGGTGGCGTTCAATATGGCTCACCCCTTCCGGGTATGGCCGATTACGACTTAACCAAAACCTATGCAACTGGCAAGTCGACATTTATCAAAAATACTTGCATGACAGCTTCCCACTGGGGAGTAGCTAAAGTGCATGTATATGGTGGAAAGATCGAAAGACTAGAACCATTTTTCAAAGATCTATCTCCTTCTCTACAACTTCAGAGCTTCGGACGCCAGCCCTATAACGAAGCCCGCATTCGTTATCCAATGGTTCGCAAGAGCTTCCTGGAAAAAGGAATTGCCGCTGGTGGTGACGGCCGTGGAAGCGAACCCTTTGTCCGTGTTAGTTGGGATAAAGCAGCCGAACTAGTAGCTGAGCATGTAAAGAGAGTTCAGGAGCAATATGGACCAACCGCAATCTATGGTGGCTCTTATGGTTGGTTCAGTCCTGGTCAGATTGGCAATGCCCGTAGCCTACTGCAGCGTATGTTGAATCTAGCCGGTGGATTTACAGGAAACTATGGTGACTACTCCACTGGATGCGCCCAGGTTATTTTGCCTTACGTTATTGGTTCCAATGGCGTTTACGAGCAAGTTACGGCATGGGATTTAATCTGTGATAAGACTGAATTGATAGTCTTGTGGGGATGCGATCCGACCATTACTAACGATATTGACTGGTGCACTACTGTCCATGAGGACTGTGGTGGGTTTGAACGAGTAAAGAAAGCTGGTATTCCATGTGTCGCCGTCAACCCTCTTAAACCAGATACCGCAGAATTTTTTGGCGAGCAATGCCAGTGGATTGCTCCAAGACCAGGAACCGACGTAGCAATGATGGCTGCTATGTGCTGGGAGCTGGTAAAGAGTGGAAAGGCCGATACCAACTTCATAAAGAAATATACCTATGGATTTGAGCAGTTCCGCGATTATCTAAGTGGTAAAGAAGATGGAGTTGAGAAGACTGCTGAATGGGCTTCCAAGATTTGCGATGTTCCTGCTGAAACTATAGTTAATCTTGCTAACGCCATGCGCGAAAAGCGCTCCATGCTGATGGGCGGTTGGGGCATCCAAAGAGCTCTTTATGGCGAACAAGTTCACTGGATGATGGTTGCACTAGCATCCATTTGCGGTCATATTGGCCTGCCAGGCGGTGGATTTGGATTTACGTACCATTATTCAAATGGTGGCGCTCCGACTTCGATAGCACCTGTTCTTCCGGCCATATCCGCAAATCCAAAAGTTAAACAAGAAGGACCAGCTTGGATTACAACGGCAAGTGCAAGGATCCCCGTTGCAGGATTCTGCGATTGCTTCCTTAATCCTGGTAAAGAAGTTGACTATAACGGTGGAAAGATTACATATCCAGACATCAAGATGGTCATGTGGTCAGGTGGCAACCCTTATGCGCAGCAGGAACAGACCAATAGGATTGTCGAAGCCTGGAAGAAACCTGAAGTTGTTGTGATTTGCGATTCCATGTGGACGGCTTCAGCTCGCTTTGCTGATATTGTCCTTCCTGCTTGCACGGCTCTTGAAAGAGACGATATTACAAGCATTGGGTCTTACTCCAACATGGGCTATGTAGCAATGCATAAAGCCATTGAACCGCAGTACGAGAGCAAGAGCGACTATGAGATCTATCGTCTGATTAGCCGCAAGCTTGGCTTTGAAGATGCTTATACCGAAGGTTTGGATGAAATCGGCTGGGTACGTCGCTTCTATGAGACTGCCGCTCTGGAAGCCAAGGAGAATGGAACTTTAATGCCAACTTTTGAAGAGTTCTGGAAAGGTGGCTATGTTCTGTTCCCAGTTCCTGAAGAATCTGCTCATTACAACTACTTTGGCGATTTCAGAAAGAACCCGGTTATTAACGCATTAGGAACCGAATCCGGAAAGATTCAGCTTTATTCCCCGAAGATTGCTTCCTATAAGTATGATGATTGCCCGCCTCATCCAACTTGGCTGGAGCCAACCGAATGGTTGGGTGGAGAAGTCGCAAAAGAATATCCATTTGCCTTATTAACCTCCAAGTCTCGTTATCGTTTACATAGCCAGTTGGACTCTACCGCTAGCCATGAGTATGCCGATATACAAAAGAGAGAACCTTGCTGGATTCACCCAGATGCCGCCAGGATTCTGAATGTAAAAGATGGTGATATTCTGGAAGTTGAAAGTAAGAGAGGTCGCGTTCTCGCTGGCGCAGTTGTGACTGATAGAGTAAGGCCGGATGTTGTAGTAATTAGGCACGGCGCTTGGTATTGTCCTGAGAAACCAGGAGAAGTAGGAAGTTTGGATGTTCATGGATGCGATAACGTACTGACAGAAGACGTCCCATCTAGCAAATTATCAAGAGGAAATTGCGCTAATTCTTGGCTTGTAAAAGTTAAGAAGTACGAAGGCGAATTGAAGCCAATTTGGGTTTGGGAACAA
>JAJPXW010000114.1 GCA_021205255.1 Burkholderiales bacterium | reverse complement strand
CTACTATCCGTGTGAATAGCTATTCCGGAAAAAAGATGACAAAAATCTCTTTCACCTCGGAAGACGACGTAGTCCTAGATATTAGGGATCTTTGCGTCAAGTTTAAAACCGAGGAAGGCTTGGTTACGGCCGTAGATGGTGTAACACTTCAAGTAAAAAAGGGCGAAACCGTTGCCCTCGTCGGCGAATCGGGCTCAGGTAAATCAGTAACTTCCCTATCGGTGATGCGCTTGGTTGAAACTGGAGGAGGAATTATCTCCAAAGGATTTATGACCTTGCGTGATAGTAAGGGTAAGCTCCACGATTTAATCAATGCAAGTAAAAAAGAATTGCGGGCACTGCGTGGTGCCGATATGGCAATGATTTTCCAGGAGCCGATGACTTCACTTAATCCTGTGTACACAGTCAAGGATCAAATTGGTGAAAGTTTGATTCTCCATCGTGGAATGTCCACCCAGAAGGCCCATGAATATGTGGTTGATCTTCTGAAATTAGTCAGAATTCCTGATCCAGAGTCAGTGGCAAACCGCTATCCGCATCAGCTTTCCGGAGGTATGCGCCAGCGTGTAATGATTGCTATGGCTCTTGCCTGCAAGCCTAGCCTTTTGATTGCCGATGAACCGACCACTGCTCTTGACGTCACCGTGCAGGCTCAAATCCTTGGCCTAATTAAGAAGCTACAGAAAGAAATCAATATGGGAGTTCTCTTCATTACGCACGATATGGGCGTAGTGGCGGAAGTGGCTGATAGGGTTTGCGTCATGCGCTACGGTAAAGTAGTCGAAGAAGGCTCGTGCTTTGAAGTCTTTGCTAACCCTACCCATCCCTATACTCGTTCTCTGCTAGCTGCCGTACCTCGTATTGGTTCAATGAATGGCACTGAAATGCCAAAGCCATTTGAGTTGGTCGATGCGGTTACGGGAAATAAAGTTCCTCCAAGCTGCTCGGAAGTCAGCATTCCAGAGGATGTCATCCTTTCAGTACGCCACATATATAAGAGATTTCCGGCAAAAAGCACTTTTTTTGGGCGTACTACGCACCAAGTTTACGCATGCGAGGATGTTTCCTTCGATCTTTATAGAGGTGAGACTCTTGCCATTGTTGGAGAATCAGGCTGCGGTAAATCCACTACTGGACGTTCTGTACTCAGGCTATTCGATATTGATAAGGGAGATATTTATTTTGACAATATCAATGTCTCAAAGATGTCTCCAAAGGAATTAAAGAAATATCGCCGCGACGTCCAGATGATCTTCCAAGATCCTTTTGCCTCTTTGGATCCTAGATTGACAGTGGGTTTTTCCATTGCCGAACCTCTCTTAATCCATAATCTTTGCTCTCCAAAAGAAGCAACTAAGCGTGTAGCTCAGTTAATGGAGCAGGTGGGATTAAGTCCAATTATGGCTAACCGTTACCCGCATGAGTTTTCCGGTGGCCAGAGACAGAGAATATGTATTGCCCGTGCGCTTGCCCTGGAACCAAAAGTCATCGTTGCTGACGAATCGGTAGCCGCTCTTGATGTTTCGATTAGAGCGCAAGTAATTAACCTGCTACTTGAACTACAAAAGAAACTAGGTCTGTCCTATATCTTTATATCCCATGATATGGGTGTGGTCGAAAGAATTAGCCACAGAGTTGCAGTGATGTATCTTGGCCAAATCGTTGAGATGGGCACACGCCGGCAGATTTTTGAAAACCCGCAGCATCCCTACACCAAGAAGCTTCTTGCCTCAGTACCAAAACCGGATCCGACTTTGCGTACTACAGACAGACCAATTGTTGTATCGGATCTTCCTAGCCCTATTAGGGCAGTGGACGATCCACCAGAAACAGCTCCACTTTTTGAAATAGATCCTGGACACTTTATCGCTCGCCATCAGGTAGGCGTTGATTTTTAACTCTCAATCCTAACTAATAGGAGTTTTTTATATGAAATTAACTCGTATCAATAAGACCCTGTGCGTGTTGTCTCTAGCGGGTTTATTGGCTCCTCCTCTATCGGCTCTCGCCTCCAAGGACGCTAAGATTGCCGTTGCTTCGACTTTCACGAGCATGGATCCATATGATATTAGTGACACCCTAACTCAAAACGCTATCCGTTCCTTCTACGAAGGTCTCTTTAGACTAGATAAGGATCTTAAGCTCAAGCCAGTTCTAGCTGAAGAATATGACGTTTCCCCTGATGGCCTTGTCTATACCTTCAAGCTCAAGAAAGGCGTCAAGTTCCATGACGGCACGGACTTCAACGCAGCCGCTGTCAAAGCGAATTTCGATAGAGTAACCGATACTAATAATCACCTGAAACGTTACATTCTCTTTAGAAATATCGATAAGACCGAACCAATTGACGACTACACCGTCAGAGTAACGCTGAAAGAACCTTTCTCAGCCTTTATTAACCAGCTAGCCCATCCATCGGCCGCTATGATTTCACCAAAGGCTCTGGAAAAGGGTAATAAGTATGTTGCTTTCAATCCAGTAGGAACTGGCCCATTCGTTTTTGAAGAATGGAAGGCAACTGACTACCTCAAAGGCAAGAAGAACGAAAACTATTGGAAGCCAGGTTATCCAAAGATCGACACCATCACCTTTATTCCTGTTGTCGATAACAATACCCGTGCCGCCATGCTACAGACTGGCGAAGCCGACATGATCGACCCAGTACCATTCGAGCAGGTTAAAGTTCTTGAAGGCAAGAAGGGGATCGAGGTCGTTACTAGCCCATCGATCATTCAGCGCTACATGTCCATGAACATGCTACAGAAACCTTTCGATAATCCAAAGGTCCGTCAGGCACTCAACATGGCCATTAACAAAGAAGCTTTGGCCAAGGTCGCTTTCAACGGCTATGCCATTCCGTCTAATAGCTATGTA
>JAJPXW010000093.1 GCA_021205255.1 Burkholderiales bacterium | reverse complement strand
ATATTATCTTTATCTTCCAAAAAATATCCATTAGGAAGAACGGAAATTATTTGAGAATTTTTTAAAGTTGCAAATAAAATATTCCAAGTAACTTGGGTGGGGGATAGCGGAAGCTTAAATCCAAGCTCTGATAGCACTTCAACGTTCTTTCCTTCCTTCTTCGCTGTAAAAAGTCGTGGTCCGGAAGGAAGGAGGCCAATGATTTCAAGCACTTGGTTTTTGCAACTAGTCTCAACTCTTAGAGAATGCTTGTCTCCATCTTTTTGCCAAGTAAGAAGCTCGTCTTTTTCATAGTCATATGGACAAGACTCTTCTGGTAAATGAATACGTACGGAAGGCTCAAGCCAGACAGATTCGCTTTTTCTTTCAATAGAAGTACAAGAGAGTAACGCACTAATACATATTAAAAGCAGGATAGTTAACTTCATCAGTTATGGTTAGGGACAGTAATCACAAGTGGCGCAGTTATAAAAGCAGTTATGATGCCTGCGCACAATACCAGTCCAAAATTTTCTATAGCTGATGTTTTACTTAGAACTAATATACCTAGGGAAATCATGGTAGATAAAAGAGCTACTACCAAGGAAAAGAGAACCTGAATAGGTTGATTCTTTAAGTGTATAAAAACGACTAGATAATCTACACCAACTCCTATAATTGGAATTAAGGCAAAAGCTGAAAAAAGATTTAAAGGATTGTCTGTCCATCCTAGGATGGCAATACCAGAAAGGACAGAAATAGCCAGTGAGATTCCTGCTCTCCATCCGATCTTCCATCCAAATTGGATCGACAATGTGCAAAGAATAACAATAAAAGAAAGACTAAGGAGCACTAAAACCATTTCTCGGTAATGATGGAAAATAGTTTCAATCTCCAATCTTTTATTAAGGATTTGAACATCAGGCAAATTCCTTACTTCTTGTAAAAATTCAATTTCATCAGGATTAACTTGGATTAGAAAGTAGGAAGTACCTTTGTCTTGGAAAAACATTTTTTTATAAGGCTCGCCCATAGCACTTTCTAGAAAAGTTTCCCAGCTGAGTGGATTTAAATTTTGAAGAGACCCTGTTTCCATATCTACTTCTTCAAGCCTTTGTTTAACAATAGGAGCAGTGTGCAGGGCATCTTTATAAATTTCTTCCTGAATAGCTCTAGAGCGCAGAGGTGGCAACGCTACTTCTTTGCTGCTTTTTTCAGCTACTCCTCTAACTTGCTCAAGCTTATTTATTAATTCCTTACTGTTGTTTGCCTTAACCAAAACCCAGTTTTGAGAAAAATCCTGGTTCAAAAGACTCTTAATTATTTGTTCTTGGCTTGTTAAGTTCTCCGGCATGGCTTGTAGGTCAGCAAGGTTATCGCTGAGGCGCAAGTGGCTAATTCCAATAACTACGAATAGTGCAAAGGCTGAAAAGAGACAAGTAATGAATTTCTTGTTTTTCCATAAGGAGATGTACCGTTGAAGTACTGAGGTACGACCAATAGGAAGTCGAGAGATATTTTTACAAAGATAAGGAAACCAAAGAATTACAGTCAAGCAGGAGGCAAGTAATCCACAAACAGCAAAAATTGCCATTTGTCGAAGCCCGGGGAAAGGAGCAAATATCATTAGACCGTAAGCAATGGCTGTAGTAAGTACGGCATGCCATAGGACAGGCCTCAGGTGTTGCATTACAGTAAAAGAAGTAGCGTTTGCATTTCTATTTCTTAAGGCTGTTATGTAGTAGGTTGTGTAATCAGTTGCTAGTCCTACCAGACTCAGGCACATGACAACGGCAATTACATGAATGCCTCCGAAGACAAGAAAGGATGAGCTAATTCCAACAATTGAACCTGCAATGACGGAGATTAGGCAAAGGAAAATGGGGAATATAGATTTGAATGCTGTCCAAATTAAAAGTACTAGCAAGATAGCTGAAATAGTTCCAAGCCTGACAATATCGTTTCTTGCAAGTTCATGAGCATAATTGGTATAGAAAAGAGCACCTTGGAAAACGACTTCTTTTCCTTCTTTTGGTACGTTATAGGACCGTTGGATGCTGGTAAGAGTATTGGCCAGCGCAATAGTCTCTTCAGAACTTAAAGAAGGTTTCAAGGTAATAAATAGAAGTTTCCAGTCCTGGCCATTTAAATCTGTAGAGGTTAAATAGCCGTCTTTTGTTTTTAATTTTGATGGATGGGTTATAAAAAATTGTCGTGTTAATAGAAGAGGATCAGCCTCTAACTCTTTTTCTGATACTCCACCTACTGGAGAATAAAGTTGCGCAAGAATCCAGCGAGCGTAGGATGCTGGTTTGTGGAGTAGTTTTCTAGTTTCTTCACTTATTAGGCTATAGGGATACTTAACCAAAAGTTCTTCAAAATTTTGAGATTCCAGATCTACATTTGAAATGATGGATTCGATTCCGGGAAGACCGTCGATCTTGTTTTCAAAAGAGCGAATATCCTTCTGGGAGCCTCTTATGGCTACTAGCACTGTTCGATTGAGTTGGGCAATGTAGTGATCCTCTACCTCACCTAAAGTGCCACTTGCAGGAATTAAATCATAGACATCTGAAGAAATGTCAGCTTTAGGCAAATAAGCCGCAATGAAAATAAGCAATAATATTAAAATGCCTAACCACGCTGGGGCAGCGCAACTATTTAGCTTCTGAAAAGGCCTTTTTAACTGCTTCAGGAACATTCTTATTAATTTGCTGATTCGTAAAAATTATTTTAGTTAAATCTCCAGTTTTTTCCTTAAGCATGATTTCGTCAATACTTTGATTCCCTTTTAAAATAAAACTGTCGAAAGCATTTTTTAGTAATAGATCTTTTGGGATGGCAAGAAGTTCCCATTTTCCTGCTTGAATTGTAGTATTGGTGAGCTCAAATGCTTTTTCTATT
>JAJPXW010000235.1 GCA_021205255.1 Burkholderiales bacterium | reverse complement strand
TTGGTGGTGTGAGAGGGGCGGTTGCGGGAATTGCCCGCAACCCCTCTACTCGATTCTTACTGAGGTGGGTTTTCTAACGGTAGTTAGTTGCTCCAATCCTTGTATACTTTTCTTTCCTGCAAGAATATATCGCTGTTGGCACATCATGAAAAATATAGTTGTACTGATTTCCGGAAGGGGCAGTAATTTCAAGTCTATTTATGAAACAAGCGTCAGAGAGTATTGGGAAGATAGATATGGTATAAAAATTGCCGGTGTGATCTCCAATATAGCTGATGCAGCCGGCCTAGAGTATGCAAGATCATCAGGCATTCCTAATTGCGTGGTGGATCATAAGCAGTTCCCAACTCGCGAAGCATTCGAAAAAGCACTCATCGAAAAGACCGAAGGATATGGCGCCGATCTAATCGTGCTCGCAGGATTTATGAGAATACTCACTTTCGTCTTTTTAGATCGCTATAAGGGCAAGATCTTGAATATTCATCCTTCCTTGCTTCCTTCTTTTCCAGGACTTCATACTCACCAAAGAGCACTAGACGCTGGAGTGCGAATCCATGGAGCAACTGTTCACTTTGCTTCAGATGTTCTTGACGGCGGGGCTATAATCGGACAAGCCGCAGTGCCAGTTTTTGCAGATGACGATGCTGATAAATTAGCTGCTCGTGTTTTAACCCAGGAACACATTCTTTATCCAATAGCTGTGCGTTTATGTGCAACTGATAAGGTAAGACTTGTGGGGAAAAGAGCTAAGATGGATTTGGAGGCAAGCAAAGAGCTTGCAATACTATAAATAATGAGAGAAGACGGCAGAAAACCGCAACGCAAGCCTAGTAGCGGCACACGTAGCAGTTCAGGACTAAAAAGAACGTCTCGTGGAAGGCAAGATTCTCGCAATAGGCAGGATTTCAGAAGCTCAACCGATAGAGCGGTTGCAGGGGAAAGAACATTTAAGAAAGTAGCTCCAAAGGAAAAATACGATATTAGGACGCCAAGTGGAGCAAGAATTACTAAGCTTGTTACGGCTGAGCTAGGAAAAGCTTTAAGTAAAATCTTGAAGTTAGATGGACCAGCCGATGTATTAATGAGCCTCTACTTCCGAGATGCACGACATCTAGGGCCTAGAGAAAGAAGTCTTATAGCCGAAGCCATCTATTTCACTATGAGAAATCTCTCCATGATTACATGGAGACTAGATCCTATTAGGCCTGACAGAGCACCTTTATTGACAGGGCTGTTAGCTCTGGCAATGCAACATGGACTGGAATCAATTCCTGACCAAATCCTGGGAAGTGAAAAAGATACGGTCCTAAGAGCGCTAAAAAAGAAAAAGACGGATGCTCCCAAACAGATTCAGGCCGAAATTCCTGAATGGCTCTACGAAAGAACTGTCACTCAATATACAGATCACAATGCTTTGTATACAGCTCTTAGGGAAAGTGCTCCACTAGACTTGCGGGTAAATTCGATGAAGGCAACGCCGGAAGAAGTCATCGAAGATTTAACAACGCACAAAGTAAATGCCTATCGGGGCGAATACAGTCCTGATCTTGTTAGGCTCGACACCAAGCCTGGCATTACCCAATGGGATATTTACAAGGATGGCAAGATTGAGGTTCAGGATGAGGGTAGCCAACTTATAGCCAGGTTGGTGCAACCCAAGCGCGGTGAAATGATATGCGATATGTGCGCCGGCGCTGGTGGTAAGACGCTAGCCTTGGGAGCCTTAATGAAATCCTCAGGCCGCATTTATGCATTCGATGTTAATGAAAAGCGACTTGGTGGTCTAAAGCCAAGAATGCGTAGAGCAGGGCTAAGCAATATTTATCCTGCTGTTATTCGAAACGAAAACGATAACCATATTAAACGTCTGTCCAGCAAGATGGACAGAGTGCTAATTGATGCCCCTTGTTCAGGTACGGGAACTTATCGAAGAAATCCAGATTTGAAATGGAGATTCGGAGAAGACGAGCTTGAGCGAATTAATGAAATTCAAAAGAATGTGTTAAGAAGCGGGGCTAGGATGCTTAAGCCTGGTGGTCGGATTGTCTATGCCACTTGTTCTATTCTCAAGCAAGAAAATCAAGACGTCATTGAAGAATTTTTAGAAGAAAACAATGATTTTGAATTGGTTGATGCCTATGAAGTCTTAGAAAAGCAAGGAATTAAATTTCCCGATTACCACAGGAAGCGGTTCGGCAAGTTCTTTGTCATGCTTCCGCATCTCAATGGTACGGATGGATTTTTCGGGGCGGACTTGCAAAAGAAGAAGCCGGAAAGAAGAAAAACAGAACATGCGAGGGTGAGACACGAGTTTTTGCCCACTGTAGTTCAGGGCGAACTTTTGCCAACAGTAGTTGAGAGTGAACAAAAGCCGGCAGATGATAGCGTGGTCCAACCCGATACAGAAAATCAAAATCTGTCTGACTCTCCGACACAAGAGGCTTCAGTTGAGGAACCACCAAAAGAGACCGGAACTCAACAGATCTAGAAGCGCAGCCGGAGCTGAATCCTCCGGCTCAACTTCTAGCCACACTCAACCCACATCTCTTTTTCTCTATCTCTTCCACTTCAAAGTAAGCTGGTAGCCAACTTCCTTTCTTTTGTTAGTTTGCTTTTGAATAGGGGGAGGAGGCTTCTTCTACTTCCGTAACATCTATATTACTTTCAGGCTAGAAAAGCACTTCCCAGCACTTCCCGAGAGCAGGAACTGATCTCCAATTCTTCTTAAATCAGTTTTACGTCAGAATATATCGTGATTAGTTTGATTTAGTGCTTGGTTTGAAATTTTCAAGACTTTTGCACTTTGAGCGTTGCAAAACCACCTCTCAGCCCAGTGCTGACAGGCTTTCAGAAGCTTGAAAGTCTTCATTTTTAATTTTGACAATTTTAAGT
>JAJPXW010000343.1:1190-2892 GCA_021205255.1 Burkholderiales bacterium | reverse complement strand
GCCGCATACGGATCAGCTCCTTACGATGATGAAGGAGTTAAACCCACGAAGAGACATGTTGTTAAGGATGGAATTCTAGAAGGGTACTTTCTTGCCTGTTATTCTGCTCGTAAGTTAGGTTTACAGACAACAGCCAATGCCTCTGGTCCATACAATCTTTTCCTAAATGCCGATCTTGATCATACGGAAGAGGATTTAGATAGTCTTATTAAAAGAATGGGTACCGGAGTTTTAATTACTTCTGTTCTTGGACCTGGGATCAATATTCAAACTGGAGATTATTCAAGAGGAGCAAAAGGCTTTTGGATTGAAAATGGCAAGATAGCCTATCCAGTCGACGGCATTACGATTGCAAGCAATCTTAAAGACATGTTTTTGAACATTGAAGCAGTGGCAAAGGACTATACGACTCACAGTAATTACTTCACAGGTTCTGTCCTTATAAAGGAAATGCAGATTGCGAGCTAATTTAGGATTGAGTTAGCTTTTACTTCTCCATAAATACACCTACAGAGTACAATTTCATCCAGAAAAAAGGCCATGCACATTCTCAGGGCACTGAGTTTGTGAGCTTGTAGCCATTAATTGTCGCACGTGGAAGTAACGTGCCAGCCATCCTTCCTGTCTGAAGGATTTGTTGTTTGCACTAATAACCAAGGAAGTTGCGAATGGAAAAGAAAAACATAGATTGGGAAAACATAGGATTCGGCTATCAACCAACAGATTACCGCTTTGAAGCGCGTTGGAAAGACGGCAAGTGGGACGAAGGCAAGCTTGTCACAAATCCCAATATTGAACTTTCTGAGGCTGCTTGCGTTTTGCACTATGCACAGTGCTGCTTCGAAGGACTAAAAGCCTACACAGAAAAGAATGGCGACATCGTTACATTCCGTCCTGACCAGAACGGGAAGAGAATGCAGGATTCGGCAAAACGACTAGAAATGCCGACTTTCCCAGTTGATAAATTTGTCGATGCTGTCAAGGCTGTTGTTAAAGCTAATGCTGCATGGGTTCCACCGCATGGAACAGGAGCGACACTATATATCCGCCCAGTGATGATTGGCTCGGGTCCACAGATCGGTGTTGCACCTGCTGACGAGTTCATTTTCAGAATCTTTGTAATGCCAGTCGGAGCTTACTTCAAAGGCGCAGTAAAGCCATTGAAATTAACAGTCTCCAACTATGACCGTGCGGCTCCTCATGGAACTGGAGGCATTAAAGCTGGTCTTAACTATGCAATGAGCCTTTACCCAACAATGGAAGCTCACCGTCATGGTTATGCTGAAAACGTCTATCTAGACCCAGCAACACGTACTTTTATTGAAGAGACGGGCGGTACAAACATTATTTTTGTAGACAAGGAAGGCACCATTGTTGTTCCTCAGTCTCCATCCATACTTCCTTCCATTACAAGAAGATCATTAGTCGATGTTGCTAAGGATCTCGGCATGAAGGTTGTAGAACGTCCAGTTAAGCTTGACGAAGTCAAAGATATGGCCGAATGTGCCTTGTGTGGCACAGCTGCCGTACTTGCACCAGTTGGAATGATTCATACTGAAGAAGGCGATATCTATCTACCATCCGGAATGGACGAAATGGGTCCGGTAAGCAAGAAACTTCGTGAAACCCTTACTGGCATCCAGGGCGGAGACCTGCCAGATACTAGAGGTTGGATCTGCAAGGCCTGGTAGTGCAGTTATTT
>JAJPXW010000343.1:0-1180 GCA_021205255.1 Burkholderiales bacterium | reverse complement strand
AAGAAAATAAGCTTGACAAGGCTCTTAAAAAAACTTTTAAGCAAAAAACCATAGAGCTCTATGCCGCAGCCGATACGCATTTAGTCGATTGCATCCGCGAATGGAGAAAGGGTGAGGCCGTAAAGAAGCATTGGTATCTACAAGATATGAGAGACTTAGTCTCCCTTGATGTTAAGTTACCTAAGTCAAAAATTGGCAGAGAAAATCTTGATCGTTTTATTCTTGCCGTTTCCTATGCGATGGAAATGGAAAGTGATCAATTTAGAGAGCAGATTTTTTATACACGGGAAGTGATTAGAAGAATAATTAAATTGCAAGGTAAGGAATTCTTTGAAAGATCCCCGCAGGAAATAGTTGAGTGGTTTGAACAAAATCCATATCAAACCATCACTCCCGAGCAGGCAAAAGGCTTTACTTTATTTAACTTCAACTAGTTATATGCTCCCTTCCATCATTTATGGGAAACTAAGCCCATTACCTTTCTTGCACTGCGTGTAGATGTAAGAATTAAAGTTCCATAAATTAACGGCTCCATTTTGGAGCCGTCCTTTCAAGACCAACTAAAAAAGGTGTCACTTTATGAAGGTTACTCTTCAAGTTTTGGCCTAGTGGCTAAAACCAAAAGTTTGCCCTTATTAATTTATCTTATTACTTATTTCCGCCAAGGAGCTTTGCTGGATTGAATAGCTGAAGGAGCTTATCAAGTGGCAACTTATCGAGAGGAAGTTTGTCAAGTGGTAGGCTTGCTAGCGGCAACTTGTCGAGAGGAAGCTTATCCAGTGGCAGCTTATCTAATGGAAGCTTTTCAAGAGGAAGCTTCTCGAGCGGCATCTTTTCTAATGGAAGCCGGTCGAGAGGCATCTTCTGAAGCGGCATGTTTTCAACAGGCAGCTTCTCCAAAGGCATATTCTGTAGAGGAAGATTCTGAACTGGGAATTTTTCTACTGGAAGCTTCTCAACAGGAACTTTTTCTAATGGGAGCTTTTCAACTGGTAGTCTGTCTACTGGTAGCTTTTCAACTGGGAGAATATCCATTTGTTTCACCTCATAGTGAATTGAACTTTTAACAAGGCGGATTCTACACGTTTACCCTAATAAGCTCCGTTAAGATTTAGGTCTCTTTATGTCCATCTTGGATGTCCGTTTTAGCTTGAAATTTAAATAGCGGCAAGAGAATCAA
>JAJPXW010000097.1 GCA_021205255.1 Burkholderiales bacterium | reverse complement strand
TCTATGTGCGTTTGCGCTTAATGCCTATAGCTACACTCCAGGGACATGCAATGTGACTGTAACTGGCCACGGCGGACCTATCCCTGTCAGCGTAACTTTCAGCAAAAACAGAATTGAGATGATTGCCGTCGGCGAAAACCAAGAAACATCCACTGTTGGACAGACGGCAGCCGAAGAGCTTTCTTCACTTATCGTGCAGTCTCAGTCTCTCGGGGTGGATAATATCTCAGGCGCGACTGTCACCAGTATGGCAATCATTCAGGCTGTCGCTATCTGTGCAGAACAGTTTGGTGGTGATCCAGTAGCACTGAGAAATGTAAAGATTGCGCCTCAGGCCTTGACACCTCAAGCTCTAGAAGCGGATGTTATCGTAGTTGGTGGTGGAGCAGCGGGTCAAACAGCTGCTATTAGATCTTCTGAACTTGGCAAGAAAGTCATCCTTCTGGAAAGACAGCACTTCACTGGTGGAGCGGCTTCCGTCAATGCCGGTCAAGTAATTGTCCAAGGCTCTAAGCTCCAAAAAGAAGCCGGCGTCAAAGACGATTCTCCCGAACTCATGGAAAAAGACTTAATGGCTAACGGCCATGGATACAACGACAAGAGAATGTTAGATAAATATTCTCACAACGTTGGTCTAACCATTGACTGGTTAACCGATGACGTCGGTATGAAAGTCGACTCTGCAGCTGGATTCATTCTTTCTGCTGAACATAGCAAACCTCGTGTTATGGCTTGGGTTGGTGGTTCGCAAGGCGCAACTAAAGCTTTGCAAGCTGCTGTAGCTAAATCCGGAACTCAAGTACTTCTTGGTACCCCTGCTGAAAAGCTCATTTATGAGAACGGCAAGGTTATTGGTGTAAAAGCTAAAGCTGCAAACGGAACTGAATACACCATCTACGCACCTTCGATCATCTTAGCGACTGGCGGATATGGCGAAAATAAGGAAATGCTTATTGGAGATCTGCAGAACGCTCTTTACTATGGTGATAAAAGCTCTAACGGCGAAGGCCACAAGATGGCAATGGAAGTCGGAGCCGACACACAATTAATGGATAAAGGTAAGATTTATCCAAATGGCATTGAAATTGCTCCTGGCATGGCCAAATCTACAGCAGCCGCAAATATTCCAGCATTCCAAAAGCACAGCGCCATCCTAGTCAACAAGGAAGGTAAAAGAGTAACCAACGAAACGGATACTAACCATGCAATTAAGGAAAAAGTAGTTCACAACGGTGGAACGCTTTACATGTTCATGGATAAGAATTCCTGGGCTGCCTTTACTAAGGAATTGAAGACAAATGGCATTACTCCCCAGGAACTAGATAAATGGCTTTTAGATGAAACCAAAAAACCGCCAATTATCATGGAAGGTACCTCTATTGAAGATGTAGCAAAGAAAGCTGGTGTCAATGGAGCTGAACTTCATAAGACAGTGGAGAAATACAACAGCTATGTTAAAGCTGGTAAAGACGAAGAATTTGGAAGATCTCCAACATTCATGCTTGAACCAGTGTCAGATACTGGTCCGTATTACATTGTCGAACAAAAGCCAAGATTTGCTACCACAATGGGTGGAGTTAAGACCACTGAAGATTTCCAGATCGTAAATAAGCAAGGAAAACCAATTCCTGGCCTCTATGCAGCTGGTGAAATTGTCGGTGGTGCCATGGGAGACGATTCTCCTCCTGGAGGAAACATGGCATGGGCTTTGACAAGTGGCAAATTAGCAGCCGAATCGGCTTCTAAAGCAGCAACTAAGTAAAAGCTAATACAGCTACTTTAAATAGTAATTCGCCAGGTCAGTTCAATAGGAATTGGCCTGGCGATTGCATATTTTTGAACTGAAAATGTCAGGGTTAAAACCAACACTTTTTCTCACTTTTGTTTTGGCCTATTTGCCCAGCTAATTTTTTCTCTTTGTTTTTAAGGGGTTACCGAAAGAGGATTCCGTAATATTTGTTACTAGAAGGAAATTAATCACCCCACATTGTCGAGCTATATAGATTTGGATTAACAAAAATATTTTTTGATAGGATTTGCGCTAGCCACTTTGATCTGAAGTGTGCGTATTCAAAATCTCAAAATAAGGGTGATTAACATGTCATTTCCTTTGAAGACATTAAGTGCATTAGCTCTATGCGGCTTTGCTCTTAATGCATATAGCTTCAATCCTGGCACATGTACCATTGTTAAGCCTGGTATCGGAGGCGACGTTCCTGTAACAGTAACGTTTTCCAACGATCGCATTGAAGCCATCACTATTGGAGAAAACAATGAAACTCCTGGAATTGGCAAAGTAGCTATTGAACAACTTCCAGCCACAATCATTGAAGAACAGTCCGTCGGTGTTGATGGGTTGTCCGGAGCCTCCATTACTAGTGGAGCCATTTTGGCAGCTGTTAGCGAATGCATCGTCCAAGCTGGTGGCGACTTGGAAAAGATGAAAGTCGTCAAGGCCAAGGGACCAGCACAGGCTAAGGATCTTGAAACCGATGTCATCATTGTCGGCGCAGGAGCCGCAGGACAAGCAGCCACAATCAGAGCATCAGAACTTGGCAAGAACGTAATTCTGCTCGAAAAGCAGCCTTTCGCAGGAGGAGCGGCTGCCGTTAATGGTGGAACAGTCGTCACGCAAGGCTCCAATCTGCAAAAGGAAATGGGGAGCCTTAATGACTCGAACGAGTTAATGACCCAAGACTATCTGGATAACGGCCATAATTTGAACGACCGTAGGATGCTGAAGCTCTATGTCGAAAACATTGGTCCAACTGTTGACTGGGCAATTTCAAACGCCGGCATGCACGTTAACAAGGAAGCTGGATTCACAAACGAAGCCGAACATAGCGTTCCTCGCGTAGTTCGTTGGATCGATGGTTCTCAGGGAGCAACCAGAGACTTGAAAGCAGCTGTTGCG
>JAJPXW010000173.1 GCA_021205255.1 Burkholderiales bacterium | reverse complement strand
CTACGGTCCTCAAGTATATGCGTTCATCTTCGGGCCAAATGGGAACTTAATCAAGAAGGAACGGATTCTTAAGCAGAAATTTTTTATCGACAACATCAAAATAGGAACCATGAATCAAGCGGACATCGATAGAATGTTTGGCCGTCCTGCCGAAATAAGGAAAAATGCACTAAGCGATACTTACTCCTATATGTATCGGTACGGCGAGTATGGCTTGCCCATGGCTTTATGGGTTGACTTTGATGATAAGACCAAAAAGGTAGTTGACTGGTCAACTACTATCGATCCTGCGGCTCAGAAGGGAGATATCAATCTTATATAGTCTTGCTAAAGGCGATTTTGGCAACACAACTAAAGGATTAGAGCTAATTAAGTTCGTTGAGGCCGAAAGCTGAATTAGGAAACTTGGGTCTCAATGAGGAATTTCTTCTTCCTCTCCGTTTCCTTAGAAGCCAAGGTGACTAAGATTTGGTGAAAATTGTTGGCGTTATTGCCTCGCTATTGCAAGGTAGCCAACGGAACTAGGTTTGTCTTGGTCACCTTAATAATTGGCCGCTTATTTTGAAGTGCTTTAAGAGTGTCGCATTGTATTTCCTACCAAGTTCCGTAGGAAAGTCCATCAATATTTGGTAACCACCTTTCTTCGTCAATTCCAACAGGTGCGTAAAGACCAACGTCTTATCTTTTGACCTGACTTCTAATTCTGACCATTAGACTTCCCACAAACAACGCTTTTATCTAGAAGTGGGATTTGGTCATTAGTCCTTACTCTACAGCAGAGGATATGGTCTTTTCATTGCACTTCTGAAAATTGCAAAAAGAGCAAACAGAAAATCTAGTTATCCTTTTATGTTGTGGTGTCGGGCTTCCAAGGATAGAAACCCGACATCCTTTACTTGAAAAGCCCAATATCACTAAGCTCTAACGATTACGACTACTTTTTAGAAGTTCCCTTTCTTTTATCCGTGCTGGAGAAATACGAAATTAATAGAGAGGCAGACAATTATTTTTATGCTGACATCAGAGACTGGCTTGTCTAATCCTAGAAACACAGCCAGTTTGAAGTCAGCACTGGGACTCAGAGCTAGGATTTCTTGACTTCTTCTTTTATAGCTGAAATTGGGTCAGCCTTTGCCTCTATTTTCTTGTCTACTTTTGTAGTTGTTTTCGTATCAACCTTTGCCTTAGTCTTTGTATCAGCCTTCGTTTCAGGTTTTGTATCTTTCTTGAGTAATTCTTCGTCTTCTCCTTCATCGTCATAATCAAATGGATTCAGAATATCTTGCGGTAACTGACCATTTCCATCTTCATACAAAAGAAGGTTTTGTCTGCTTTGCAGATAAGCGCTCCGCATTGCCACATAAGGATCGACTGTATTTTTGAGGAGCTCCGTTGCTGGAAGAAGTTGAGAAGTTGCAGAGATATATTTAAGTCCTCTCCACGGCCAAGCGACCCAACCAATGTCGATATAGCTATTAGGTTCAAGCCAAACTTCCGGAATAGTTCCTAAACCATCCCTAACTGTTGTGGGACCAAGAAGAGGAATGACCAAGTAAGGTCCAGGTGCCACACCCCAAACTGTCAGGGTATCGCTAAAGGTAGTCGGTGTTCTTGGCATATCGACCCTAGATGCAACATCGAAGATTCCACCAACTCCAGCTGTAGAGTTAATTAAAAGTCGGAACAAGCAAAGAATTCCTTGCTCTACTTTACCTTGGAAAACAGAGTTAACTGCGCTTGCTGGTTCCGAAGTATTACGAAAAATATTTCTAACGCCATCTCTAACCGGTTCAGGGACAATATGTTGATAGCCTTTTGCTATAGGCGTAGATACACTTTTATGAAAGAATTGGTTGAATGCAAAAGTCTTACGGTTCATTGGCTCCCAGGGATCTCTTGGGTCCCTTGTATCTGGTTTAGGATCGCTTGTATCTGGCGCTGGGTCGCTTGGATCTAGTGTTGAATCGCTAGGATCCGGTTTAGGATCGCTTCTATCCGTTACTGGGTCGCTTGGATCGGGCTTTGTATAACTTGTATGTAGTGCCAGATTGCTTGGAGCTAATGTCGGACCTGCAGGATCTTGTTTGGGAGTATGAGAGCATCCTGCGGTTGCTATTGCACAAGCTAGGAGCGTAGTGAGTAGGGTGACCTTGGACTTCTTCATGGTGGGTACTACTGTTAAAGTTTCATTTTTTCTTCAACGGAATTGTGCGAGATATTCTTTATTAAATTCCCCAGAACTATAGGCTTTAAGTTATTGGGACTGAAAGTGGTTTGAAGCTTCTTCATTGGTTCATTGGAAAGCTTAATGTTCTAATTTTCAAAAGATACTCGTCTAATTTCAGCTGAAGCTGTTATGGAATTTTCCTTTCCTATCAGATAGAGTTGCTTTCGTCTTACCTTTGCTTTGACATTATCGAGACTTGTTTTATTCACTTGCCTTCTAAATTTTTATTAGAAGGTATTTGGATGTAAGTTTCTCGATACTTCAAAGTAAGTCCTTCTTCCTTGAATTTCTCGGTACAAAGAGCCTAGGTTAATTCGACTGCAACGCTTGCGATAGAAACGTTAGGAGATAGCCAGAATGAAGAGGTGAGGAGAAAAATTGATTTTTGTGTTTTTATTGTTCCACATCATGATTATTCAAGATCTTGTAAATTTAATGGGGGTTAAAACGAGATCTCGGACTAATGTTGCTAAGAAAGAGAGTACTACAGTTTGAGTGGTAGTGCCTGAAATACTTTTTAGAGTTGGTTTTGTAGCAATGCTTTGAAAAAGATTTATAATTTCAAAGGCAGAACCATATAAAAAGGTTTTGAGGATGCCAATTTCTGAGTAGCTTGCCGATTTCCAGTTTAGATTGCGTATGAGGCTAAAAGTTCTGTGATCAAAATTAAAACGTTCCGATGTGATAGTTCGGACGACAAGAATTTTGGT
>JAJPXW010000183.1:11480-16676 GCA_021205255.1 Burkholderiales bacterium | reverse complement strand
CTTAATATCCGCTTCCGAAGCGGACCGATCTACACCTAAGATTTTGTAATAGTCTTTGTATTCCATAGGACGTTCCCGCAATAATCCCGTAAGTTTCCTCGATTTTGGAAATTACCGCAGGAAAATTACCTAAAAATGGGGAAAGAATAAGGAAAGTTGTCGGTTTCAATAACCTTCGACAAACGGTTTTTAGCTTCAGCGAAGAGATCAAATTAAAGCCCGCTTCTACTGCATGCACACTTGAAGAAACAGAAAAAGAAAGACGAAAACCGAGAGTCGCTTGAAGTCAATTTGGCTGTGAGCACAATTTTTAGTTAGATGTGCACCATCTATGTGCATTTCAAAGCTCATAAACGCAATTTTTTATTTTCACCCTACCTCTAGAGGCTATGGAAGCCAAAAATTTTGAATAAACCCCTTAAATTGGCTAAATCCATATTTTGAAAACTGAAATAAGGCTCATCATGTGGTAAAACTTTTAAGTACTTTACCTATAGTTACCAAAGGAATCACACCATGAAAAAAATTGTACTAGCGGTTGCAGCCGCAACGGTTTCTATTGCCTTTTCTCAATCCGCCATTGCTGGTGACGTACTTGACAAGGTAAGGCAAAACGACGTTGTGGTCTGCGGAGTAAATACAGCCGCGCCGGGCTTTTCCAATGCCGATAGCCAAGGCAAATGGACTGGCCTCGATGTGGATTTCTGCCGCTCCCTTGCAGCGGCTGTGCTAGGTGATGCAAATAAAGTCAAATTCGTGCCGCTTAGCTCACCGCAGAGATTTTCCGCTTTACAAGCTGGCGAGATCGATGTTCTCTCCAGAAACACTACTTGGAACTTAACCCGCGACGCTTCCCTTGGAGCTGTCTTCACCGGCATTATTTACTATGACGGCCAAGGTTTCATGGTACCGAAGAAATTAGGCGTTAAGTCGGCTAAAGAATTAGATGGAGCAACTATCTGCGTGCAGTCCGGCACAAGTAGCGAACCAAGTGTGGCCGATTACTTCAAATCCAACGGTATGAAGTACAAGGCAGTTATTTTCGATACTACTGAAGCTACCCAGGGAGCTTTCCTGTCTGGCCGTTGCCAGGTGTACACGACCGACATGAGCGATCTTGCCGGAGCAAGAACTAAAGCTAAAAATCCTGATGACTACATGATTTTGCCTGAAGTCATCTCGAAGGAGCCACTCGGCCCATCTGTTCGTAGAGGCGACAATGAATGGTTCCAGATTGCCCGCTGGGTGCTTAATGCTCTGATCGAAGCCGAAGAGTATGGAATTACCCAGGCCAATGTGGACGATATGCGTAAGAACAGCACAAATCCAAATGTCCAGCGTCTGACAGGATCCGGTGAAGATATGGGCAAGTTGCTTGGTCTTGATAAAGATTGGTCCTACAGGATTATCAAGCAGGTAGGCAACTATGGAGAAAGTTTCGAAAGGAATCTTGGTCCCAAGACTCCACTTGCTCTTCCACGCGGGGTTAACGAACAATGGACAAAAGGCGGCATTCTTTATGCTCCTCCTGTCCGTTAATCTAGATCATTAATCGACTTTACTAGACGGCGGGGTCGATTCCGCCGTCTTTACGTTTTACCTTCCTGCATAATGAGTCTAAAAATAGGTGACGCCGCATGGCGACGTCGAGAAAGACGAAGAAAAGGGAAAGAAGCAATTTGGCAGGGACTTCTAGTACTAGCCTTAGTCATGTTGATGGGGATCTTCATCTTCAACGTCTCTGCAAACCTTAATGCCCGCAACATTCAATCTGGTTTTGGATTTCTACTCGATCGAGCAGGTTTTGAAGTTGGCGAATCAATGATCGAATTTGATTCCACGGCTCAATACTTCAAGGCTTTTCTAGCCGGTCTGATCAACACAATCAAAGTCTCCACAGTTTCGATCATTACAGCTACCATCCTCGGTGTGATCGTTGCTTTGTGTCGCCTATCCAAGCATCCCCTACTTAAATTCATTGGTGCAGCGCACGTTGAGTTCTACCGCAACATTCCATTATTAGTTCAGTTGCTTCTTTTCTATTTACTTATTACTGAACTACTTCCCGATTCTTTCGATCCTATTCATTTTGGTAGCTGGGCTCTCCTTTCTAAAGCCGGGCTCATGTTTGCTATCCCAAATCATTGGGTGATGGCTCTTTTAGGTGCCATAGCAATTGGTATAGGTGTTCTCTACTTTTTAAGAAGATACCTGCTTAAGCGCTGGACTTCGTTAAATGCCTCCATAGCCGGATTTTGCGCTGGTTGTGTAATAGGTTTACTCAGTTGGTTATGCCTTGGCTATCTTCTAGGTTGGTCCAAGCCGGAAGTTCAAAGGTTTTCCATTGTTGGAGGCGCCACAATGTCTCCAGAGTTCCTAGCGCTCTGGATCGGATTGACGATGTTTACTTCGGCGGCTATCGCCGAAATCTTCCGTGCTGGCTTTTTAGCCGTGCCAAAAGATCAGTGGAACGCCGCACACGCATTAGGCATGTCTACAACGGAGACAATTAGCTACGTGATTTTTCCGCAAGCATTAAGGCTTGCTATTCCGCCTCTGGCTAGCCAATATATGAACCTCACTAAAAACTCTTCGCTGGCAGTGGTGGTCGGTTATCCGGATCTCGTTTCTATTGGCAATTCCACCATCAACTTAAATGGGCAGGCTCTTGAAGTCATCGTCATCATCATGACGGTCTACTTGACTCTTAACTTAATCACATCGGTTCTTATGAACTGGATTAATGCCAAGGTTACGAGGGGGACGCAACATGGCTAACAAAATACCTCGAAGTATTCAAATCTGGAAAGCGTTTTTCGGCTCGCCCTTAGCGTCTGTTTTAACTCTTGGCCTAATGCTGTGCTTCGCCCTACTCGGATGGTGGGTTTGGAAATGGGGGATCCTAGATGCTACCTTCACTAAGGATTTCCTTACCTGTATGCAACATCGGGATGGAGCATGCTGGGGCTTTGTAGCTGAAAAATGGAGACTTATCCTCTTTGGCCGCTTCCCTTACGAGATTCAATGGAGACCGGCCCTGGGTACGGGCCTTGTTCTAGCCATGCTAGTTATTACCGCCTTTCCAGCAACTTGGACTAAAACTGGTGCCAAATGGCTGTGCGCAGGCTGGGTATTTAGCCTAGTAGCTTTCTTTGTCCTAATGAGAGGCGGAATTTTCGGATTGCAGAAAATTGATACCGACAGTTGGGGCGGCTTACCTCTGACTATTATTCTTACGCTTCTAGGCATGACGCTATCGACTCCGCTTGGAGCTTTGCTAGCCATTGGTAGGCGCTCAAAAATGGCTGTAGTCAGGACACTTTCTATCGCCTATATCGAGTTAATCCGCGGAGTGCCGCTCATTACCGTACTCTTTGTGGCCTCCTTTATTTTTCCTCTGCTTTTACCACCTACTTGGAGAGTAGATGCCTTCTGGCGCATTGTCGCCGGTATCGTTCTCTTCCAAGCCGCCTATATGGCTGAAACCATCCGTGGAGGATTGCAGACGATTCCCCAAGGTCAATTCGAAGTTGCAGATTCCCTTGGATTGACTAAATTGCAGGGCTACCTCTATATCATTCTGCCCCAGGCTTTTGTTGCCGTAATTCCGGCTTTCGTCAATAGCTTACTGTCGACCTTTATGGATACTTCCTTGGTCACTATCGTATCCATGTACGACTTGACCGGTAGTTTGCGCTTGGCTTTGGGAGACCCTAACTGGAGGTATTTCTTTTTGGAAGGCTACCTGTTTATTGCCTTTATTTACTTTGTTTTCAGCCTCATCATGTCAAGATATAGTATTTGGCTGGAAAAGAGAATCGAGAACCAAAAGCATGGAAAAGTTCTTCAACCGGCTTAAGTGGAAAGGACACGGAAAACTAATGGAAAAAGTATTTGAGCACGAGGTAGCGCTTGACAGGTACACCACACTATCCTTCACCCGCAAGGAAATTTGGGATCAGCTAGTAGATCTTTTAAAGCACCCTTCTTTAGCTATTGAACCTATAGAGTCCGATCACTTTAAGGAAATCACTTCGGATAGCGGCCAAACAGTCCTGGAAAGAGAATTGGATTTCGGAAATGTCAAAGTCCACGACTCAGTCAAGCTTGATCTGGAAAAATCTGCCTTGGTCACGATACCTCATCATGAGAAGTATCCTGAAAGTATGCATCGCATAACCATACTAGAGCCCCAACCTGGAAAGTTTGGATTTAAGTTCGAATACTACGAAGACATCTCACACCCGGAAGTTCTAGATACGGCTCCTTATGCGAAACTGCGCTATAAAGCCTGGGAGGACAAAGACCTCCATTTTTGCCAAGTCCTGGTCGAAATGCTAGAAAAGCACAGAACCTAACGCATGGAACCTAACTGGACATAGCAAGCAATATTCGAGCTCTACTCATTAAAAAAGCCCCCTTACGGGGGCTTTACGTTTACACAATCTAAAGCTTAGATCTTGCCAATAAGGTCGATGGATGGCTTAAGGGTCTTATCACCTGGTTTCCACTTGGCTGGGCAAACCATGCCAGGATTGGCTTCGATAAACTGAGCAGCTTGAACTTTACGAAGAAGTTCTTTTGCATCACGGCCAATGCCATCGTCATGGATTTCGCAAACAACGATCTTTCCAGCTGGATTGATCACGAATGTGCCACGTTGTGCTAAACCGGTCTTTTCATCGTAGACCTGGAAGTTGCGGGAGAGTGTGCCTGTTGGATCGCCAACCATTGGGAAATTTACTTTCTTGATGGCGTCAGAAGTGTCGTGCCAAGCTTTGTGCGTGAAGTGCGTGTCGGTGGAAACAGAATAGATCTCTACACCAATTTTCTGGAACTCTGGATATTGTTCAGCAAGGTCTTCCAATTCTGTTGGGCAGACAAATGTGAAGTCGGCCGGATAGAAGAAGACAACGTTCCATTTACCCAGTAGATCCTTTTCAGTAATATCGATGAATTCATTATCTTTGAACGCAGTTGCGCTAAAAGGCAGAATTTCTGTACGAATTAAAGACATGTAGCAATGCTCCTTAAAAATTTTCGACACTTTAAGTAGAAAGCACAAAAAAGTCCAATTCAGATTATTAATGCTTTCAATCGAGTTTGACTATGGTAGGGTCTTAAATACCAGCAAATCACCTGAAAAAACCATTTTAGGCGGACTCGATATATTTACATATCCCTTTAATTATTCAG
>JAJPXW010000183.1:2957-11470 GCA_021205255.1 Burkholderiales bacterium | reverse complement strand
CTTTTCATCCATTCGATTAAAATTTACAAACATTCTCATTGGGCTTTATCTTGCTTGATAGATAGCCCCTGAATATCATTTTTATTCGAAAAATTAATTTTGGAGGTAAATATATGTCGGCGCCGATCAAGCTCCCACCGCTACCAAATAAAGTCATAGAAGCTTTCAATGAAATAAAGACCTACGAACCTGTTATCGATGGCCTTAAGAAAGCCAAGGAGGAACAGGAGCATACCCTTAAAGAACAAGTGGAGCTGACTGAGATCGAATCGGCTCCGTTCCATGAAGAAAATCGTGCAAAGGCCTATGCCGCCAAACTTACTGAACTTGGACTTCCTAACGTTCGCATCGACAAGGAAGGTAATGTAGTTGGTGTGCGTGCGGGAACTGGCAATGGACCAAGACTTGCTCTATGCGCCCATCTCGACACCGTCTTCCCAATGGGAACGGATGTAAAAGTACGCCGTGAAGGCAATATGTTCTACGCTCCTGGCATATCGGACGATGCCCGTGGTCTAGCCGTAGTACTTGAAGTACTTAGGCTTCTTAATCAAGAAAAAATTGAAACTGTTGGCGATATCGTCTTTCTTGCTAGCGTAGGCGAAGAAGGCAACGGCGACCTCCGTGGAACAAAATATTTCTTCAAGTCAAATGAAGAACCTGTAGATGGGTTTATTTCCATTGATGGTGCACCAGTCGACCGTATCCTTCATGGATCAACTGGTTCCAGAAGATTCCGTGTTACTTACGAAGGTCCAGGAGGACATAGCTGGAGCGCATTCGGCAATCCAAGCGCCAACCATGCTCTTGGTCGCGCCATCGCAATGATTGCGGATGTAAAAGTTCCTGAAGAACCAAGAACTTCGTTTACTGTCGGCGTAGTCGAAGGCGGAACCACAGTTAATGCCATTGCAGCAAAAGCTACTATGGAAATAGACACTAGATCCGTTTCCAATGACGAGCTCAATAAGCTAGTCGATCAAATTCTTCCGCTTCTTCAAAAAGCCGCCGATGATGAAAATGCCCGCTGGAACGCTCCTGCCGATAAACAGGTCAAAGTAATCATCGAACCAATTGGCCATCGTCCAGCTGGCGATCAGCCTGATACTAGTCCAGTGCTGCTAGCTGCACGTGCGGCAATGGATGTCCTCATGCTTCCATTAAAGAGATACTCTGCTGCCAGCACTGACCAAAACGTAGCTCTTAGCCTAGGCATTCCTGCCACAACGCTAGGCGGAGGCGGAACAGAAGGCAATAACCATAACTTGACGGAATGGTTTAACGCTGAAGACTCCTACCAGGGTCCACAGCTTGCACTTCTAACAGTTTTAGGTCTAGTAGGTATTAAAGGTCGCTCTGAACCGCTACTTCCTAAGAGAAGCTAAAGTTTAGTTAGATATACTAATTTTTTAGGTGAGGACAGCCATAAGCTGTCCTCTATTTATCTAGACAATAATTGCAATTTTCTCTTTTAAGCCAAGCAAACACTTCAATGCCTTGGCTAAAATCAGTATTGCCTTTTTAGGCTTTGGAAGCATATAGATAGATGAATTTGGGAGGAGCATCTATCTTCTTTCGTATTTTCCATCCCCATTTTTTGATACGAAATAAATGAAGTTTTCATCGATAGGCAAAATCACGGCCAACACTGCCTTAGCGATAGCGTGCGCCAGTGCCTTACTGTTTTTCGGAGCGTCTATGGCAGATGCCAGAGTCGCCGATCCTAAGGCCGCTGGTACTCCCATACAAAGGACTGTACCTTTCGAGCCTCCAAAAGCCCAGAAGTTCCAAGAAGATACCCTTCCTGAAACGGAACTCACTTCCAGCTTGCTTTTTCAATTACTAGCAAGCGAGATTGCATTGCAGAACAATGAACTAGGAGCAGCCTATTCGACTTACATGGCAATGGCCGAAGAGACGGGAGACCCCCGTTTAGCCGAGCGTGCCGTGCAAATTGCGCAGGCAGCCAGAGCTGCTGAAGAACTAAAAGCCGCTGTTCTTCTTTGGAACAAACTTGCACCGGGAAATAAGAATGCCCAGGAATTGCTAATCCAAGTTGCTATTCACTTCCATGAATACAGCAAGATTCTTCCAACTGTCCAAACTTATCTGTCGGAAGTTAAGGAGCCTGGCACTGAAATCCTTAAGCTTCAAGGCTTGCTTCTCCTATCGCAAGATCGTAGAAGAGCGCTGTCTTTCTTTAAGAAAGCGACTGAAAAATTCAAAAAGCTTCCCGAGACTAAACTTGGATTAGCTAGGCTAGAAGAAATTTCCGGCAACTCCTCCAATGCGCTTAAGCTTGCTCGCGAAAGCTATAAGCTGCGGCCTAATTCAGAATCCGTGCTGACTCTCGTCGCTCTTCTTCTTAAGAACAAGCCCGAAGAAGCCCGTAAAGTACTAGAAGCATACTTGGTGAAAAATCCAACCGATGTCAAAGTACGAGACGCCTATGCCCAGCTTCTATTGCAGTCCGGTGAATACCAGAAGCTATACCAGCTTGGCATGCGCAATTTAAATGATCCTGATTTTGTCCTGACTTGTGGCTTGACCCTTGGCCAGAAAACAAAATTTGCTGAAGCGACTGATTTATTAAATCAGGTGATCAAGCATCAAAAAACTGATGAAGAGCAATCAGAACAAGTTCAAAAAGCCTACCTCCTTCTTAGCGACATTTCTCTAGAGCAGAAAGACACTAAGAAAGCGCTAGCTTATTGCGATAACGTCATTGGCAAGCTAAAACCGCTAGCTGCATTGCAAAAGGCCAACATATATGTTCGCCTCGATAACGATAAAGAAGCTCTAAAAATCCTAAATAACATATCCACGGCAGGCAATCCCGCTTTACAAGAAGAAGTGACACTTGCTGTGGCTAGGATAACTGTCAATACCAATGGCGAAGAAGCTGCCTTGGCAAAGCTAGAAGCCGCTTTAAAGGAAACTCCCACTTCCAAGAACCTCAACTACGAAGCGGGAATGTTAGCTGAACGGCTTAACAATCTAGATAAGGTTGAGTCCTATCTGAAACAGGCTATTGCGATCGACCCTAATTATTCGAACGCCTATAACTCCTTAGGCTACACGCTACTTGAAAAAACCAACCGCACTAAGGAAGCAGCTGAATATATTGAAAAGGCCTACGCCATTGATCCAACTAACCCATACATCCTTGATTCCATGGGTTGGCTGAGCTTTAAGCAGAAGAAATACAACGAAGCCATAAACTACTTGAATGATGCGAGCCAGATGCTGGAATCGGAAGACATTTTCCTGCATTTGATTGAAGCGTATTGGGCCTCCGATCAAAAGGAAGAAGCTCGTCTTACTCTTGACAGAGCTCGGGAATTATGGCCTGAGTCCACAGACCTAGATGCCCTTGAACAGCGCCTGAAAATGGAATGACCCACAAGCTTTTTATCCGAATACTTATTTGTTGCATAGCTATAGCGTTAGCTGGCTGCTCCACGCCTATGCGCAGGCCGGGGCAGCAATGGTCTGGAAAGTTTTCCGTCTCTTCGGTCTATAAAAAGAAAGCTTCAAGGGATTCAGGAACTTTTCTACTTACTAAGTCGACCGATAGTTCAGAGCTGATCCTAAAAGGACCACTTGGAGCGGCCGCGGCTGTCATAGAAGATTCTCCTAGCGGAGCAATCCTTAAAGTTCCTAATGAGCCTGATGTCCGTGCCACAACTTCAGCTTCTCTAGCAATGCGATTAATCGGAGCGCCAATTTCCTTGGATCAGTTAGCAGATTGGCTGGAATCGAATGGAAATCTCGATACAAGTCCCGCCGATGATCTAAGAGACAACGGCTGGACCGTAAACATAGAGAAAAACGACAATACGATTCGGCGAATAACTGCGGAAAGAAACGAAACAAAATCCCAGCCTGCAGTCAAGCTTATTCTTATTCCAACTCCGCGATGAATAAATTTCTTAACTTGCCGGCTCCCGCTAAGCTCAATCTATTCCTCCACGTCGTAGGTAAAAGGCAAGATGGCTACCATCTTTTGCAATCGGTTTTTCAGCTAATCGATCTTTGCGACTACGTTAATCTGGAAGGCGATGATTCAGGTCACATTATTCGCAAAGGTGACATCAGTTGGGAAATCGATAAGGACTTATGTGTTAAAGCGGCAAAGCGTCTGCAGCAACTTGCTCCAAATAAAGGTGTTTCCATAGAAGTAAATAAAAACATTCCTACTGGAGCTGGACTTGGGGGTGGCTCATCGGATGCGGCAACCGTACTTATTGGCCTTAATCTCATGTGGAAATTAGGGTTGACACGCAAGGAGCTTATGGAAATTGGCATGGAACTTGGGGCAGATGTCCCATTTTTCATTTTCGGCCAAACCGCCTTCGTGGAAGGCATCGGAGAAATTTTAAGTCCCATAGAGGTAAAAGAGCTGTTCTACAAAGTTATCTTTCCTGATATCCACACTTCTACGGTAGAAGTATTTAAAAGCCCGCTGTTAAAGAAAAGCCAAGCTCTATCTCCTTCATTAAACCTGCAAAAAGAACTTCTCGAGTTTGCTCAAAAGCCGTTTGGTAAAAACGATCTCCAACAGGCTGCCGAATCTATAAATCCAACAATCACTTCTGCAGTTCAATTTCTATCCAATTGTGGGAAGCCTAGAATGACTGGCTCGGGCTCAGCAGTATTTAGCGCTTCTGAAACCGAAAACACACTCGAAGACGATACGAAACTGCCTCCTCATTGGAAACAATGGGTAGTTAAGGGCATTAAAAAGCATCCGCTTTATGAATGGATTCCAGAGTAACTTGATTGCTTTATCGTCTTTTACTACCTACTAATTCTTCAGGGCTAGATAGAAAGTACTAACGCAAGTTTGAATGGCAATGCCTAACGGGACGGAAAATACTTTTGCCAGATTTCAATATTCAGGGAAAAATCCTCTTGAAGGACCTAGTTCCAAGCATGCACAATGAGCAGTTAGCTTTCAATTTCTTTGTTAATTTGCCATAAGAAGACCGCCCCGTTTCTGTTAGAATTGCGAGGGCCACAGGGGAGTCGCCAAGATGGTCAAGGCAACGGATTTTGATTCCGTCATGCGCAGGTTCGAGTCCTGCCTCCCCTGCCAAGATTAACTTAACGATTATTTATCAGTCCGGATCGGTCTTCTAATGCCATGGATCTAATAGTTCCTGAAAACCTGATGGTTTTCTCCGGAAATGCCAACCCTAACTTGGCAGCCGATGTTGTTAAACACCTCAACAGGCCACTAGGCCGGGCCATGGTTAACCGTTTTTCAGACGGGGAAATCCAGGTCGAACTACTTGAAAACGTCCGTGGCAAGGACGTCTTTATTATTCAGCCCACCTGCTATCCAACTAATGACAACCTGATGGAGCTCGTCATTATGACGGACGCTCTACGCAGAGCCTCAGCAGCCAGAATTACAGCAGTGGTTCCCTACTATGGCTATGCTCGCCAAGATAGACGACCACGCTCCACAAGAGTTGCCATCTCCGCGAAAGTCGTTGCCAATATGATGCAGGCAGCCGGTATCGATAGACTTCTGACAATGGATTTGCATGCCGATCAAATTCAAGGCTTTTTCGATATCCCAGTGGATAATATTTACGGTAGCCCTATTTTGCTTGGCGACCTCTATAAGCACAACTACCCTGATTTAGTCGTTGTTTCTCCAGACGTAGGTGGAGTGGTAAGAGCCCGCGCAATCGCTAAGAAAATGGAGACTGACCTTGCCATCATCGATAAAAGACGTCCTAGAGCCAATGTCTCCGAAGTCATGAATATTATTGGCGATGTAGAAGGAAGAACTTGCGTCATAGTCGATGATATTGTCGACACGGCCGGTACTTTGTGCCATGCGGCTGAAGCTCTGAAATCCAGGGGAGCCAAAAAAGTTCTAGCCTATGCAACCCATCCAGTATTTTCGGGCAACGCTGCAGAAAAAATTACAAATTCTGCACTTGATGAAGTTGTAGTAACTGATACAATCCCGCTTCGCGCCGACGCACAGGCTTGTCCAAAAATCAGGCAACTTCAGTGCTCGCCGTGGCTTGCTGAAACAATTTCCCGCATAGCTTGCGAATCTTCAGTAAGTAGTTTATTTGTTGAATAAGAATTCTTGACGGCTGCCGACTGGTCGCGGTCGGCAGTTTTTTATATCTGGAGTAATTAAATGAAATTTTCTGCGGAAACACGCAACGACAAGGGAACGGGTGCGAGCCGCCGCCTTCGCCATGCAGGCAAATTGCCTGGTATCGTGTATGGGGGCAAAGTAAGCGCCACTCCTATTAGCCTTGACCAAAATGAAACCTATCACAATCTGCGCAAGGAAAAGTTCCATGCATCCATTCTTGATATGGAACTCGATGGGAAACTGGAAAAAGTCCTCCTCCGTGACTTCCAGATGCATCCTTACAAACCTATCGTCCTGCATATAGATTTCCAGAGAATTGCGGCTGATCAGCCCATTACCATGGATATTCCTCTTCACTTTGAAGGCGAAGAAAAATGTCCAGCTGTCGTTATAGATAAGGCTAATGTCACCCACACTCTTACAGAGCTTGAAGTCGAATGTCTTCCAGCCGATCTGCCAGAGTTTATTTTGGTTGACTTGTCCGGTCTAACTCTTCAGGAACCACTCCACGTGTCCGACCTTAAACTTCCTAGCGGAGTTAAGGCGGTCCTTAAACCTGGCGAAGATCCAACCGTAGCAACTGCCGATATCATCGAAGAAGAAGTTATCAGCGAAGAAGCTCCAGTTGCACCAGGCGAAGTTCCAGCTATCGAAGAGAAATCCGAAGAGGAACCGACTACACCAGAGTCATCCGAATAAAAATTCCTACTACGTTAAGGCTCCCATTGGGAGCCTTAGTTTTTATAAGGCTCTTAAAACGGCATAAATACTCATTTTGTACGGAAATAACCCCGCGGAAAGGCATGCGGTAACATAATTTCCGCCCATTAAAAATAAAGCATCGGAACGCATAATAATGTCAGAAAACTTATTTGAGCAACTTGGCGTAGCTGAAGGGCTCGTCAAAGCACTTTCAGCTCTAGGCTTTGAAGAGCCAACTCCTATCCAAACTCGTGCCATACCAGTTCTTCTTGAAGGAAAGGATGTGCTCGGCCAAGCTGCCACCGGAACAGGAAAAACAGCTGCCTTTGCGTTACCTCTCGTTCAGAAATATTGCCTAGGCAAAGAACAAAAAAAGCCCCAAGTTTTGATTCTGACTCCTACTCGCGAACTTTGTATTCAAGTCTCAGAAGCCATTAATAGCTTCGGCCGCGATTCTGGAATCAATGTAGTACCTATCTATGGCGGTCAGGACTATTCACGTCAAATTAGAGCGTTAAACCGTGGTGTAAGCATCGTAGTAGCCACTCCTGGTCGCGTTCTTGACCATCTACGTAGAGGTACCATCGATCTTTCGGAAGTCAAGGCTCTAACTCTTGACGAAGCCGATGAAATGCTGGATATGGGCTTTGCGGAAGATTTGGATGCGATATTCGAATCCATTCCAACTGAAAGACAGACCGCTCTATTCTCAGCAACACTTCCAGCCAGGATCACCAAAATGGCTGAGAAGCAGTTGAAGAATCCAGAAAGGATTTTGATTCCTAAGGAACAGCTACCTGAAGAAGAACAACCAAAAATCAGACAATCCGCCTATATTGTCGGAAGAAATCACAAAACACCGGCACTGGGAAGAATTCTGGATATAGAAAGCCCTAAGCTTGCCATCGTTTTTGCCAGGACAAGAAACGAAGTCGATGAATTGGCAGAATCATTGCGTGGTAGAGGATATAGCGTAGAGCCTTTGCATGGTGGTCTAGACCAATCCCAACGCGACCGTGTCATGAATCGCGCAAGAGCCGAACAAGTAGATGTAATAGTAGCGACCGATGTAGCGGCTCGGGGTATAGATATTGACCATCTTTCGCATGTCATCAATTTCGGTATTCCATCTTCCCCTGAACTTTACGTGCATAGAATTGGAAGAACTGGTAGGGCTGGAAGAGAAGGTTCGGCTATCACTATTTTGGAGCCGAGGGAAAGTAGGCTCCTCAAAAATATTGAGAGGCTGACAAAAAATAGAATTGAAATTCTTTCAGTTCCTACAGCTACTGATGTTCACGCAAAGCGTCTGGATTTAACTAGATCGGCTATCCATGAAATTTTGGTTGGAGAATCCGACCTTGGACGCTATCGCACCGTCATTGAAACCTTAGCCGAAGAATTTGATCTTCTTGACGTTGGCGCCGCGGCGGTAAAGCTAGCTAATGAAAATAACTGGAAAGACTCCTACGATGTAGAAATTCCGACTCCAGTTACTAGTGGTTCGGATGAAAGATCGCGTAGGAAGCGTTCTGATAAACCTGCTAAACAAAGAGTATCCGAAGGGATGGTACGCTTGTTTATTGGAACTGGTCGCGATGCCGGAGTTCGCCCGCAGGATTTAGTTGGCGCTATTGCAAACGAAGCTGGCATTTCCTCTCGCCAGATAGGCTCAATAGATATT
>JAJPXW010000183.1:0-2947 GCA_021205255.1 Burkholderiales bacterium | reverse complement strand
GAAGTAGACGAAGGAATTGCCCAGGATGTTATTTTTGCCCTCCGTGACGCCTTCATAAAAGGACGCCAGTGCATAGTAAGATACGATCGGCCAAAAGAAGAAAGAGAATTTGGTGGTCGCGATCGGGATCGCAGCCGGTTAAGACGTAAAGATGACAAAGGAGATGGCTTCAAAGATAAAAAGAAGCCAAGAGATTCTAAGAAATCCAAAAATGAACGGAGCTGATTCCCTAATAGTCAAATTCGTGGTCGGTCTAGGAAACATAGGACCGGCCTATGAGCAGACCAGACACAATGTAGGATTCTGGTTTGCCGATGAACTGGCCTGGAAATATAAAGGCCAGTTTTCCGCTTCCCGCAAGTTCATGGGGGATGTTGCGCTTATCCGGGTTGATGATCGGGAAATTTATTTACTAAAGCCATCGACGCTAATGAATCTATCTGGATTGGCAGTAGCAGCCATGGCAAATTTTTACAAAATTGAGCCTTCTGAAATCCTAGTTGTCCATGATGATCTTGATCTTCCCGCAGGCGCAGTTAAATATAAGTACGGTGGTGGCTCCGCAGGGCACAATGGCCTGAAAAGCATAACGAATCAATTGGGAACGCCTAACTATCAGAGAATACGGTTCGGCATCGACCATCCACGAAACAAAAATATCCAAATGGACGTAGTCAATTATGTCCTAGGTAGACCAAGCGAAGAAGACCTAAAGAAGATCGTGTCGGCGATGACGAAGGTACTAGAAGTTTTCAATGAGATATGCAATGGAGAAGGAGAACAAGCTATAAAGAGCGTACTAAATGCCAAAGCCTAAGCTGCTAGTAAGTTCCTGTCTCCTTGGTGTCCCATGTCGATACGATGCTAAGGCAAAAGCTTCAGACCCCTTACTTGAGCTGCTCAAGAAAAATAGTCTCTTAATTGAGATTGTGCCAGTTTGTCCTGAAATGCTTGGCAATTTAAGTTGCCCAAGAGTGCCTTGTGAAATACAGAAAAATACGCGACAAGTGCTTTCAGCAACAGGATTAAATAAAACAGCAAACTACTTAGATGGCGCGAACAAGGCATTGGATCTCTGTCGAGCCCATGGAATTAAAGTAGCCATTCTTAAAGAAAGCAGTCCTTCCTGCGGAAGCAGTTTGATATATGACGGCACTTTCAGTAGTAAAAAAATCAAAGGGATGGGCATCACAACTGAATTACTCATGCATAATGGAATTTCAGTTTTTAATGAAGATCAGGCCAAAGAAGCCATTCAAAAAGTTTTAAAGGATAAGGAATAGCAATGGGGTTGAAATGTGGAATTGTAGGGTTGCCGAACGTAGGGAAATCAACTCTCTTCAATGCGCTGACCAAAGCTGGAATAGCCGCTGAAAACTATCCTTTTTGTACTATCGATCCAAATGTGGGAATCGTAGAGGTACCTGACCCGAGATTAGCATCACTTGCGGAAATTGTTTCTCCACAAAGAATAGTTCCAGCAGTTGTTGAATTTGTTGATATTGCTGGCTTAGTTTCGGGGGCGAGTAGAGGTGAAGGTCTTGGTAACCAGTTCTTGGCCAATATCAGGGAATGCGATGCCATAGTACATATTGTGAGATGTTTTAATGACGACAACATTGTGCATGTAGCCGGTCGCATAAATCCTGTAGACGATATTGAAGTTATTAATACTGAACTGGCCCTAGCCGATCTAGCCACTGTAGACAAGCAACTTGCCAAATACAAAAATGCCGCTCGCAGCGGCAATGATAAAGAAGCACAAAAGCTTGTAAGCGTCATTGAGAAGGTAAGGCCCGCTCTTAATGAAGGTAAACCTGCTAAAAGCGTCCCTCTTACCAAAGAAGAACTAGTTGTTATTAAACCGCTCTTCCTGTTAACAATGAAACCAACTATGTATGTGGCTAATGTGGAAGAAAACGGTTTTCATGACAATCCGCTTCTAAAAGAAGTTGAGCTCGTTGGCGAAAAAGAGAATGCGCCAGTAACTGCAGTAGATGCAAAAGTCGAGTCCGAGATTTCAGATCTGCCAGCAGAGGAAAAGCAAATATTCCTAGAAGATATGGGTATGAAAGAGGCAGGTCTTGATCGAGTCATTCGGGATGCCTATAGTCTTTTAGGATTGCAAACCTTCTTTACTGCCGGACCTAAGGAAGTAAGAGCCTGGACAATCCACAAAGGAGATTTAGCTCCACAAGCTGCTGGAGTTATCCATACCGATTTTGAACGTGGATTTATTCGGGCCCAGACGATTAGCTATGACGACTTCATAAAATACCATGGAGAAGTTGGAGCTCGCGAAGCAGGGAAACTACGAGCAGAAGGAAAAGATTATGTTGTGCAGGACGGGGATATTATGAACTTCCTGTTTAATGTATAAGAGAAATCGGAATCAATGGCCCTAACGACAACCAAGCAAAAGCAAGAAATTGGCGCCCGTCTCCGTTCGGAACGGGAAAGGCTTGGTTATTCGGAATTACAGATAGCTCAGCTATTGGGTATACCCGAAGATACGTATAAACGGTTTGAAACAGGAGAAGCCGATCCTGGAATATTTAGGATGCCAAGACTGTCGGCAATTGGGTTTGATGTTCTGTATGTAATAACAGCCGATAGGCATATCCCTGGAATAGAAGAAGACGATTTGCTAAAACGGTTTAGGGAACTTTCCATCAGAGGCAAGATGACGGTCTTCAATACGATGGATGCGTTGGAAAGGCTGGCGCCTAACATTAAAAGGAGGATCAGGACTGCTACTAAAGGTTCTCCGAAGGATACGAAAGGGGAAAATAAATAGGCTGGTGAGTCGCAGAAACAAAACTGCACCGCAAAAAGAGCTATAAAAACAAAACCTCCAACTCACTTCTGAGTTGGAGGTTTGTAAATTCAAAGCCCGGAGACTACCTACTTTCGCGGGAAATACAACCCACTATCATCGGCGTGGAGG
>JAJPXW010000276.1 GCA_021205255.1 Burkholderiales bacterium | reverse complement strand
GTATCTGGTGATGCCAAAGAGGAAAATGCTTGCGCCCAGTTTATATACGATTATTTATCATATATAAAACCAGTTTCAGGTACTTTAACTGTTAAGCAAATTAACTGCGATAAGGATGATCTTGGAAGAAAAGCCGTTCTTGCTCTTTATCGAACTCCTTTAAAGACGGATCGGACTGTTTTACTCACGGGTCATTTCGATGTGGTATCAGCCGAAGTTTATGGAAAGTTAAAGGATATTGCCTTTGATCCTGAACTATGTACGAAAGAAATTTCTTCTCTCGCTTTGCCTCCTTCTGTAAGAGCTGATTTAGAGAGTGGCAACTGGCTCTTTGGTCGCGGAACTATGGATATGAAATACGGCCTGGCAACTTTTATGTTAGCAATTAACGCTGCTGCAACAGAAGCCGATGTTCCAGTTAATATTCTTTTCCTGGCCGTTCCCGATGAAGAAGGAAATAGCGCCGGGATGCGAGGCGCCCTACCTGCATTTGAAAAGTTCATTTCGGAAGAAAAGCTAAATGTAGTAGCAGGCTTATCTGGCGAGCCCTGCTTTATAACAACTAACGCACAAGACGAAGAAGTTAGGCCGTACTGGACTGGAACCATAGGCAAAATTATGCCTTTTGTTTTCTGCATAGGAAAAGAAAGCCACGTTAACGACTACTTCCAGGGATTTAACGCAGCTCTCCTCTGCGCTTGGGTAGTTGAATCTCTCGAAGGTGCTAAAGACTTTCTGAAAGCTGATGCCCAATATCAATTTCCGCCTCCAGCCTGTCTCTATATGGCGACCTTGCGAAAGGAATATTCAGTCACGCTGCCCTCTAAGGCCGTAGCGTATTTCAATGTTCTTACGGCAAACGCAACTATTGAAGAAATTTTAAAGAGGACAACTGATGTGGTGTCCTCAAGAGTGTAAGACGGAATTATTCAAAAGCAAGCACAAGGCGATGGGGATAAGGCACAAGACAAAACCACTTTCTGTCTAGAAACGCCAAAAATTTATTCATTCAGTGAATTAGAAAAGAAGGCAAAGGAGCATTTTGAATCGGGAGAGGTTTTTGAGGAAGCTTTAGAAAAGTTTCGAAAAAGTATTCAGAACCAATCTGATGAACGACAAAAGGGAATCTTGGAAACCGAATGGCTGTGGGATATTACAGGTCTAAGTGGTCCAGCTCTAAATATTGGTTTCCTACCGCCCTACTATCCACCTCGGGTTAACCATTTGAAAACTCCGGAGGAAAGAAAATTAAGGGAGATTATTGAAGAAGAGGCAAAAGAAGGAGAAAAGTTGGCTGGACAAGGCAAAAACATTGTTTTGGACGTTTTTGCGGGAATTACCGATATGTCTTTTCTTGGGTTTGATGGAGACACATCAGAGCTTGAGACATTAAAAGCCAACATGCCAGGCTGGGGTTCACTTTACTGGCTTCCTATCAAGGAACTGAAGAGATTGAATATTCCAATTGCCAGCATGGGACCGTCCGGTAAGGATGCTCACAAGGCAACTGAGCGACTAGAACTTAGCTATTCTTTGAAAGTAGCGCCGAGACTGCTTATGGAAACTATTTGGAAACTTGGTGGTTCAGACTGAATTTCGCTGCTCAGAAAGTAAGAGGAGCCGTTGCTCCTCTATTAACCTTAGGTCCAACTTGTTTCTAGGTTTTCACTGATCGTTTAAGTCAAGGAAGAAACCAAGACAGCTTTAATGGTATGCATGCGATTTCCTGCTTGCTCGAAAACTATTGATGCGGGAGATTCAAATACCTCTTCAGTGACTTCAATTCCATTTTTGAGTTCGGGATGGGCTTCGGCAACTTCCTTGCCAACTTTCGTTTCAGTGTTGTGATAGGCCGGAAGGCAATGCATGAATTTGACATCTGGATTGCCGGAAGCTTCCATAAGCTCTTTGTTAACTTGATAAGGTAAAAGCTCCTTGATTCTTTCTGCCCAGACTTCCTTTGGTTCTCCCATGGACACCCATATATCAGTATGAATGAAATCCACTCCTTTTACTGCTTCAACTGGGTCTTCAGTAAGTGTGATCTTTCCACCGGATGATTTGGCAAAACTCTCACAAAGTTTAATGAGTTCAGGATCGGGCCAATATTTTTTAGGAGCTCCGATACGAACATCCATTCCCATTTTTGCACCGACCATTAACAATGAATTGCCAGTATTGAATCGAGCGTCACCAAGATACGCAAATTTGATATCTTTAAGACGTTTTCCGCTAGATTCCTTCATGGTTAGGAGATCGCAAAGCATTTGCGTTGGATGCCACTGATCAGTTAACCCATTAAATACTGGTACGCCTGCGTATTCTGCTAATTCTTCTACGGTACTTTGGTCAAAGCCTCTGAATTCAATAGCGTCGTACATGGAGCCGAGAACTCGAGCTGTATCCTTAATGCTTTCTTTATGCCCCATCTGTGAGGTGGAAGGTTCAAAAAATGTGGTGTTTGCCCCTTGGTCGTCGGCAGCGCCTTCAAAAGCGGCTCTTGTCCTAGTGGAAGTCTTCCCTTTTAAGCGTGGAACCTCAGTTCCATTACCTTTGGCTTTTTTTAGGTCGGAGGATAGGTTAATCAAATATTCTATTTCTGCAGGCGTGTGGTTCACTAGGCTCAAGAGGCTTCTGTTTCTAAGCGAAGACTGCATCTAGGGATCTCCTATGGGTTTTTAATGGCTCAGCCGCGGCGGAATTTGAGAAAGGCAGTATTTTTCTTTTTCTTCTTAGCACTTGGCGGCTAGCTCTTTTGTTAATACAAGACACAAATTCCATAAATTAAAAGGTAGGCAAAACCTACCACTCGATTGTGAATTATACAGATTGATAAGGAAAAGCCCTTGTTTTCTTCCGTAATCTGTCCAGTGAGAAGAAAGTACTTCTATTAGATGATAAATGTGGCATAAATGCTTCACTTTCTCGAAGTGGGAAAGG
>JAJPXW010000064.1 GCA_021205255.1 Burkholderiales bacterium | reverse complement strand
AGTATGTAGAAGGAGGGTTATATTTTTTTATTTAGTCCTCGAATTGAGTTAATCCCGTCTGTCGTTTGAAAAGACTTAAGGATAATTACGCCGAGGCTTCCATGGGGAAGAGAACAAACTGCCGGCTTCTGGCACTGGAGAAGTTGAATTGACAGGGAGTTCCTCCTTTATAGCCGAATCTTGTAATCTCAATTTCGAAAGAGAAGACTATGCATTTAACTCCAAGAGAACTGGATAAGCTCAAACTACTATCACTGGGGCTCATCGCAGAGAGGAGACTCAAGAAGGGTCTCAAGCTCAATTATCCGGAAACAGTGGCTTATATCACTTCTTACGCTCTGGAAGGTGCCCGTGAAGGAAAGACCGTTGAAGAAGTAATGCATGACGCAGCCAACGTTCTTACTAAAGAACAAGTAATGGAAGGCGTAGCGGACATGATTAATTTGCTGCAGGTTGAAGCAGTTTTCACTGATGGCTCTAGGCTCGTCAGCATCCACCAGCCAATTAAGTGAGGTTTTATTATGACAACTGAAAACAAAACTGCTCCTGCACCTCAGGAAGGCTACGAAACACCAACTGGCGTCTATCAAGGCAAGCCAGAAATCGCATATCCCTACACCCCAGGCTTCAAGCCAGCAAAACCCGTCCCAGTCGGTGGCGTGATCTTGAAAGAGGGCAATCTCGAATACAACGTCAATCGTCGTACAAAGAAAATTGCTGTAAGGAATACTGGCGACCGTCCGATCCAGATTGGATCCCATCTACACTTCTTCGAATGCAATCGTTATATGCAGTTCGACCGTGCGCATGCATTTGGCTATCACCTGAATATCCCTGCAACAACCGCTATTAGATTTGAACCGGGCGACCAAAGAGAAGTTGAACTTGTCGCTTACGGTGGCAAACGCAGAGCCATTGGCTTCAACGGCCTCGTTATGGGTTATACAGGCCTAGAAGATACGCCATCTTATTATCCGAAGAGAATCAGAGCCCTCAAGAAAGTTCTTGAATATGGCTTTGGCGATGTACACGAAAGCCAGGCAGATGCTGAACTGGCTGCTTATGAAGAAGCCCAGAAAACTGATAAGCGCACTACTAAGTAAGGTTCAAAATCATGGCAGTTATATCAAGATTCGAAAACAACGAGCTATTCGGACCGACAGTAGGCGATAAGATCCGTTTGGCTAATACAGACCTCTACATTCAGATCGAAAAAGATCTAAGAGTACTAGGCGACGAAGTCGTCTATGGCGGCGGCAAGACCATCCGCGACGGTATGGGCCTTGACAACGAATGCACTAGCGCACAAGGCGCCCTCGATATCGTAATCACTAATGCCACTATTCTTGACCCAATTCTCGGTGTGGTAAAGGCCGACATTGGTATTAAGGATGGCAAGATTGCAGGCATTGGTAAGGCTGGCAACCCAAATGTTATGGATGGCGTTACGCCAACTCTAGTTTGTGGTGCGGCTACCGATGCTATTTCCGGTGAACATATGATCGTGACGGCTGGCGCTATTGACGGCCATGTCCACTATGTTTCTCCGCAGCAGGTCTACAATGCCCTAAGCAACGGCTTAACGACATTGTTCGGTGGTGGTATTGGCCCGACAGATGGCACCAATGGAACTACGATCACATCCGGTCCATGGAACCTCCACAAGATGCTCCAGTCGGCCGAGGCATTGCCAATCAATATGGGCTTCTTTGGAAAGGGCAACTGCTCAATTCCTGAAAGCATCGAAGAACAGCTGGAAAACGGCGCTTGCGGCCTTAAGATTCATGAGGACTGGGGCTCAACACCTGCTGTTATCCGTAATGCAATGTATTGTGCCGATAGATACGATATTCAAGTTGCTATCCATACCGATACGCTGAACGAATCCGGCTATGTGGAAGATACAATTGCGGCTCTTGATGGGCGTACAGTTCACACCTATCATACTGAAGGTGCTGGTGGCGGCCACGCTCCTGACTTGTTGAAAGTCGCTTCCATGCCTAACGTCCTTCCAGCTTCAACGAACCCGACTATTCCATTCGGCATTAATTCACAAGCTGAACTGTTCGATATGATTATGGTTTGCCATAATCTGAATCCGCATGTTCCATCCGATGTAGCTTTTGCTGAAAGCCGTGTACGTCCTGAGACGCAATCTGCTGAAAACGTTATGCATGACCTTGGTGTTCTATCCATGGTTCAGTCTGACTCCCAGGCCATGGGTCGTGTAGGCGAGACTTTCATGCGCTGCTTCCAGATGGCTTCCTATATGAAGCAAGTTCGTGGCAAACTGCCTGAAGATTCCGACGAGAACGACAACTTCCGTGTCCTTCGTTATCTGGCTAAAGTCACAATCAATCCAGCTATTTGCTATGGCGTCAACCAGTGGATTGGTTCCATTGCTCCTGGAAAGATGGCCGACCTAGTGATTTGGGAACCAGCTTTCTTCGGTACTAAGCCAAAGATGGTTATTAAGGGCGGTATGATCAGCTGGGCCAACATGGGCGATCCAAATTCGTCATTGCCAACACCGCAGCCATGCATTATGCGTCCAATGTTCGGTGCTTATGGCAAAGCTTTGACCCATACAAGCGTCTTCTTTGCTTCCAGAGCTTCTGTTGAAAACGGCATTAGAGAAAAATGCTGGTTGCATAAGCATGTCCTGCCAGTTCATGGCGGTCGCCAGATCAACAAGCACGACATGATTCGCAATAATGCAATGCCGCACATCGAAGTTAATCCAGAAACCTTTGAAGTTACTGTTGATGGCATCTTGGCTCATGTTCCACCAGCCAAGTCGTTCCCACTTGCACAACTTTATTGGTTCAGTTAATTAACTGTTAGGGAAGGATGCGGTCTTAAAACCGCATCCTTTCAATGCTTAAAAGACATATAAATCAAAAATCAAAAACCAAGAGTCAAAAATAACAACTTCAAGATCTACCAC
>JAJPXW010000374.1 GCA_021205255.1 Burkholderiales bacterium | reverse complement strand
GCTAAAAGAAGTCCACTTCTTAACTAACTAAAAGTAGGTATGAAAAACCTATTTCTTAATAGGTGCTGAGCTCTAAGTCCAGCCCCAAATTGAGCAGAAAACTGAGAATAGGAGCTAGATATTCGTTCTACACAAAAGTTCCTATCCTTTCAGTAGATAGCTGGTTTGAATTGCGTTTGAAAATTCATGTTAGGAAGCTTAAAACAGCTTTGTTAGCTTGAACACTCAGTTGCAACAGGATGGAATCCGGAAGTAGCCAATTGCCATTCGGTTGTGGCTAATTCTAATCTGATGTGAACTTTGCTACTTATGATGAATCATCACATCTAAGATTACTCGTTAGATTTTCAAGCTGGAATGGTCTTATTCAGTGCAAGACCTTGAATCTTTTAGAGAATCAGACTTCTATTGAAACTAAAACAAAAGCCGCCCACTTTTAGGACGGCCTTCATCATGAAATTACTTGGTTTCTATATTAGTAACCAGTCATTCCTCCGATTACTCCAAGCACTCCACCTACAATTTGCAGAGGAGTCGCTCCTCCAGCTGGAGGTGGTGGTGGAACTGCTGGTCCTTGTACCATGGGTGCTGGTCCCCTGGCGATAGGAGCATGGGGTGCTAGTGAATGTTGTGGACCTCTGCCTGGTTGCATCTGGCCTGGACCACCTGGTCCACCACGACCCTGACGGCCTTGTGGACCACTTGGCCCTCTGCCTCCTGGACCTGCATTTGGACCTCTTCCACCAGGACCATTCATATTTGGACCACGGTTACCACCGCGTCCGCCAAAAGCTTGGCGACCGCCTTGATTAGGAGCCATACGTTGTGAACCGCCTCTTTGTCCACCATTGAATCTTTGCTGACCGCCACTAAATTGTGGTCTGCTTTGCTGTTGATGACCGCCTCCCATGCTTGCGCTTGGGTGACCACCACCAAAACCGCCACCACGGCTAGGCTGCGCCATAGATGGTGAGGCAGCGTAAAGAGAGGCCGCCAATACCGCTACGAATAGCGCTGTTTTCTTACCCATTGAGATGCCCAAAGTGTTCCTCCCTTGGTTGTTGATCGCCTCGACCACATGTCGAAGCCTCTTAGAGAAAATCTAAGTAAACAGAATACACCCAAAAAGATACAAAAAATCGAACTTTAGACATCTTCAATGGAAGTAAGGGGATATCTATTCATGCAAATTGCTCACTACTTTGGGTAAGTAGGCTCTTTATAGGCAAGCAGGGCAAACCACGTCTTAGACTGTTGCAGTTTGAAACATATGGAGGAAAAATGGGACTGAAAACCAAAGCCATCCTTGTTACCTTGGCATCGTGCTTATTTTGCGTAGGTGTTGCCAACGGAGCCAGTTTTGATTGCAAGAAAGCTCGCACTTTCAGTGAAAAGGCAATTTGCAAGAACCCTCAGCTATCGCAACTGGACGACAACTTGGACATTGCCTTCAAAAATGCGCGGCAAAGTACTGGTAATTCCGATGAATTCAAGGCTATAGCCAAAGGCAACTTAGCTTTAAGGAATGAATGTAAAACTGATGCGTGCTTGGAAAAATGGTTCAACAACTCAATAACCCTTTATGAATTCATTTCATCTTTGGCACCCGCACCTTCCGATCCTTTAGCCGCATACCCTCAGGAAGTTAAAGATGCCTGCACTAACAATGTTAGCGACAGCGATATGGGCAACTGCATTAGAGCCCAAGATGAATACGACCAAAAGCAAATGGAGGAAAACTATGAGGAGGCCTTGGCGGCTAACGGTCTAACAATGCCTGAAAAGGATGCCCTGAAGGTTTTCTACGAGCAATGGAAAAAGGATCGAGATAGATACTGCGACCTTCTCGAAAACGGAGGCACTATAAGCTACATCAAAATTGCCTCTTGTCGGCACAGTTGGACGCAGGACCTAGCTGAAGAAATGGAAGAATTTGTAGGGCAACTAGACAGCGAAAGTGATTGGCAAACAGGTCTAAGAAAGTACATTGCTGAAATTGCAGGTGTTAAAAAAGAAACTCCATAACTTTTACACTCTCAATTAAAGTCATTAAGAAGGCCATTCCCATAGGATGGTCTTCTAAGAATCCAATCTTTGAATAGCCTTATTGAGTTATCTACCTAAAAGGTGGATGACTCACTGCCCAAAATAGTTCCTGTTTACTTCCGTACCTTCGCCACTTGTTCCACTTATGGACACGATTCACATTTTTATCGCCTTTCTAATAAAGCCATCTTGACTGATAATGTGCGCTTTCAAATTAGCATAGGGTCCAGACATGGCACAGGAACAAACTACCGCTGCTCCGAAGACTAAGAATAAAGCTAAACCACCCCGCAAGCCTTTTAATAAATCAAAAGTTGCTCAGAAAGCCACTAATAAAGAAAAGGCAGTCCAGAAGCCACTCAAGCAGCCACCTAAGCCTGAAAAACTGATTGAAAGAACAGCTAAGGTTCTTATCGACAATGTAAAAGATAGTGCTTGTAAAGGCATCGGACTTGAACATCCAACTAAAACTTACCACTCAGTCACATTTAAGCCGGAAGAACCCAATGCTCTTGGTCGGGCACGGCTAATGAGAATGCGTTTTATCGATGGAACAACTGTATTGCCATGGGTAAATTGGCAAACGGGTAGAACTGATGTCGATGTTCCGGCCAAAGGGCAATCCTTAGAAAAAGTCGAAATTTTGCCAATGACAGAAACACCTGGAAAAGAAGTAGTAATAAGCAAGATTACTTTCAGCAATGGTTTCTCCGTCACGACTACGGCAAAGAGACTTCTTCAATGTCCTGATAACCCCGATCGTATATGTATGGAATTTAAGTACCACATAGTCGATGACGGCACTGCCAAACTTTCGTATTACGACAACGGCAAGTGGACTGGTTTTAATGATCTCGAAAAAAGTTCAGAAGACGAGAAACCAAAAGACAAGTCTGTCTTTGAC
>JAJPXW010000354.1 GCA_021205255.1 Burkholderiales bacterium | reverse complement strand
GGTCGGAGCATAGGAATTGAAGATAAAAATTTTGGATCTCCTGCAAAGTTGACCGTAAGTCCAGAGCTAAGAATTACTCAGATTCTATAACGTACCTTAGGAAGGCTTAGGAAATTTCTGAATTGTCAATCTCATGTTGAGATGTATCATTAATATCTTTCTGAAAATTCTCTATTTACACCCCCGTAAAAACCCTTATAATTACAGCTGAAACTTATCAGGTGAGGTAGTTCGTTAATTTTATGTTTGAGACCCAGGAAGATGGTCCTAGCAGCAAGGCTAGGAATCTTTTAGCAAAGCTATCTGGCAAGTTATTTCATGAATTGCCCGAATCTAAGACTGACTTATTAGAAATTCTTAGGGAAGCAAAAGACAGCAAGCTCGTCAATGAGGACGCTTTTCAAATGATTGAAGGCGTCTTAGAAGTAATGCAACTTCGAGCTGACGATATTATGGTGCCTAGAACTCAAATGAAGGTTATCGACATCCATAGTAAAAAGAATGACTGGGTTAGAACAGTTATCGATTCAGGGCACTCCCGCTATCCTGTTATTGATGGAGATAGAGACAATGTCGTTGGCATTCTTCATGCCAAAGATCTGCTTCACCTTCAAGTGGAAAAAAATTACGATATTCGGAAACACTTGCGTGAACCAGTGTTCGTACCAGAAAGCAAGTTGTGTGACGTCCTCTTAAAAGAATTCCGCCAGAAAAAGCACCATATGGCTCTTGTGGTCGACGAATTCGGTTCAATCTCTGGTCTTATTACCATAGAAGACGTGCTGGAAGAGATTGTTGGCGAAATTGACGATGAGTTTGATGTATCTACCTCCGAAAATAATTTCACACTAACAGGTGCTGGCCAGTGGAAAGTAAAAGCGTCTACCCGCATTGAAGACTTTAACGAAAAATTCGGAACAAACTTCTCCGATACGTATTACGATTCAGTGGGTGGCCTCATTAGCGATGAGCTTGAACACGTTCCACATGTCGGCGACAAAATTGAGCTAAAAGGGCTGAGATTCAAGGTCTTGAAAGCTGTTGACAAACAGGCTCAGTTATTCCAGGTAGAGAAAGTTTCTGATTATCCAGACCTACCTGCTGAAAGTGCAGAAAAATCCCAATAAACAAACTCAACTGAATCTATGCAAACGATCCTTCGTCATCCTTTAACGCAGATCGTTGTTAGCATCCTTGTGGGGATTCTGCATGGCTTTTCTATAGCCCCAGCATGGGGCTCTCTAGAAATTGCCTGCTTAGTTGTATTTTTTCTATTACTTTGGTACGCATCTAATACTAAAGTAGCTATAGCCATTGGTTTTGCTTTCGGTTTAGGTTGGTTCTGTACAGCCATTTCGTGGATTTTTGTTTCGATCCACACCTATGGACATCTTTCAATCTTTTTAGCTGGACTTGGAACATTTATTTTTGCTGCGGTACTTAGCAGTATTCCGCTTGCGTTTGGGTTGTGTTCCGCTTACGCAAAAAAATATTCCTCTCACCAATTTATCTTCTTTGTTTTCGCTTTGCCAGCGCTTTGGGGAATCTTGGAATGGCTCCGTAGTTGGATATTTACTGGATTTCCATGGGCAGCAGGAGCTTATGCGCATCTTGAAAATCCCTTTGCCGGTTACGCTCCGCTAATTGGTTCCGATGGAATTAATTATTTAAACGCATTAGTTGCTGGTCTTCTCTGTCTCTGCCTATTAGAAGGTAGAGAAAAGCAAAGACTGAAAGCTATTGGCTCTTTGGCTATTGCCATTGCAATTGTTATAGCTGGTGCAGGATTAAAGACTATTAGTTGGAGTGAACCAGGAGAGAGACTAAATTTCCGTTTATTACAAGGAGGCGTAGATCAGAACGATAAGTTCACAGCTCTAGGCCTGGAGATGGGCTATTCTTTCTATTTAAAAGGCATTAACACTCCAGGCTTATCAAAAGGGACAATAGTCATATTGCCTGAAACCGTCCTTCCATTTCCAGTATTTGAAAAGCCAGACAGTGCCGAACAAGCTTTTGTCCGGCTGTCCCAGAAATACGATGTTCCAATAATCTTTGGTGGATTTGCTCTGAACTTAAAGAGGCAAATAGCCAATGCGGCTATGGTGATTCTTCCTAACGGCACTCATCAGACATATTTAAAGAAACATCTTGTGCCTTTTGGTGAGATGGTCCCTTGGGGATTTAGATGGTTTATAGATATGTTAAAAATCCCAATGGTCGACCTTGAACCTGGCTCTTCTTTGCAGGACATGTTCGTTTTTAATGGGATAAAGGTAATCCCAACTCTTTGCTACGAGGATTTGTTTCCAGCTGAAATACGAGAATGGTGGGAAAAAGGGGAATCACCAGGAATCATCGTCAACTTATCCAACCTAGCTTGGTTTGGTGATTCACTAGCATTACCTCAGCACCTTGGTATTTCCAGAATGAGGGCAATGGAATTCTCTAGACCAGTAGTAAGAGCTTCTAACACAGGAGCAACAGCGGTTATCAATGTTAAGGGTGAAGTAACAGCAGAACTTCCATTCATAAAGCCAGGCATATTAGATGCAACAGCAACTGTTGCCCATGGAGAACCCACACCATTTGCAAAGTATGGTTCCATACCTATTTTGATTTGGATGCTTTTGGTGTTGGGTGTAACTTTTCGTAGGGCTTTTAAAGTCCGGCGATTCCAAAGATCTAAATGAAGAGGTAAGGAACACTGCAGTCAAAGAATTCGCCTTATCTGATGAAGTCTTCTTTGGCCTCCTCCTTATGGCCAGCTTAATTTCACTTCGTTTAAGGACACTACACCAGACGTGCATAACTAAATCGGTAGATATAGAAGTCTGCCTTCTCCTTGTTACGTAAGACTTTAATCATGACCCTAGAGAAGCCAGAACTCCGAGTTGGCAAGAACAACGATCAAGCAGAGCGAAAATTGCCAGTTTTCGAAAAATTTAGTTCGAG